>CAZBMT010000005.1:0-27116 GCA_964492645.1 uncultured Cyanobium sp.
GCCCTGCGCATGCCCACCACGCCCGACTTCAGCGGCGATGAGGCCCTGCTGGGCTGAGAACCCGGGGCGACAATGGCCCCATGCGACGACGGCCGAAACTGAGCCGGGCGGCCTGGAGCGCCCCGCCTCGATCGGCCTCATCCAGCCGATCCTGCCCAGCGACCTCTTCGCGAGCAAGCTCGCGAACATCAGCCGGAGCGCCTCCCTGCTGGATCGCCGCCTGATCGATGCCGGCAAGCCCTGGTCCTTCTGGCACTGGGTCGGCCGTCCCGATGCGGCCCGGGGATTCCGGCCAGGGCGCAACATCGTCGCCGGCAAGCTGGTGGTCCGCAGCGGCGGCGGGCTCTGCCAGCTGGCTTCGATGGCCTACCACCTGGCCCTGCTGGGTGGAATGACCGTCCTGGAACGCCATCCCCACAGCCTGGACATCTACGAGGAGGAGGAGCGCTTCACGCCCCTGGGCGCCGACGCCACGGTGGTATGGGGGTTCAAGGACCTGTGCCTCCACAACCCCCATCCCTTTGCCGTCGCCTTCGCATTCCGGGTGGAGCGCGACAGCTTGATCGGCGAACTCCGTTCCGATGCCGAGCTGACGGCCTGCGATGTTGAGTTTTTGCGGATGAACCTCGAACGGCCCTGGGTTCGGGTCAACACGATGGTTAACCGTCGCCTTCTTGTGTCCACCCTGTACGAACAGCGGCAGGGCCTGCAGGTCAGCCCCTCGGCGCGGCGCGCAGGTACCCCAGGGCCGAGCTGAGGGCCAGCAGCAGCGACGGCCAGAACAGCCACCAGCCGGCGGCCCACAGCCAGGCCACCACAGCCGCCCCCTGCCCGAGGTCCCAGGCCGGCGGCCAGAGCAGCAGCAGCAGGGAGAGGAACTGCAGGATCGTCTTGGCCTTGCCCCCCGGCGAAGCGGGGCCGCCGCTGCCCTGGCCGGCCCGCCAGCCGGAGATCAGCAGCTCCCGCGCCAGCAGCAGCCACACCGCCCACAGGGGCAGACCGCCGGTGTGGGCCAGCCAGAGCAGCGGGGCGCTGATCAGGATCTTGTCGGTGAGGGGATCGAGCCTGGCCCCCCAAACCGAGCCGCCCCCGGCCCGGCGGGCCAGGGCACCATCGGCCCAGTCGCTGAGGCCGCCCAGCAGCAGCAGCAGCCAGGCCAGGGCTGGCCTGCCGCCGACCAGGGCCAGCAGCAGCGGCAACCCCAGCACGGCCCGGGCCAGGGTGAGCAGATCGGCGAGGCGTCGCAGGGGAGGGGTCCCGTTCAGCAGCAGAATGCCATCACCGAGGAGATTCGCATGGTCGTCGAGCGCAGCGTGGCCGAGGTGATGACGAGCCCCGTGCTGAGTGTCACCGGCACCACTCCCCTGCAGGAGGCCGTGCAGCTGATGAGCGACCACCACATCAGCGGCCTGCCGGTGCTCGATGAGCTCGGCGCCCTGGTGGGGGAACTCAGCGAACAGGACCTGATGGTGCGCGAGAGCGGCTTCGATGCCGGCCCCTACGTGATGCTGCTCGATGCCGTCATCTACCTGCGCAACCCGCTCGACTGGGACAAGCAGGTGCACCAGGTGCTGGGAAGCACGGTGGGGGATGTGATGGGCTCCAAGCCCCACAGCTGCCCCGCCACCACCAGCCTTCCGGCGGCGGCCCGTCTGCTCCACGACCGCGGCACCCAGCGGCTGTTCGTGCTCGACGACCAGGAGGCCCTGGTGGGGGTGCTCACCCGCGGCGACGTGGTGCGGGCCCTGGCCGCCGAGGGCTGAGGCCGGAGCGGCGGGAGCCGTTCCACGGCACCACCGCCCCGTCGGCCAGCAGCCAGAGCCGCTCCCCGTCCGGGCAGGGATGGCCGCCGGTGAGCGCCCCGAAGGCGGGCAGGACCAGCTGCTCGGCCGCCGGGTCGTAGGCGAAGCAGGGCAGGCGCAGGCGATCGCCCCCCCCGCCCACCAGGGCGACGGGGTGGCGGTGGCCGCAGAGATTGAGGCGGCCGGGGCGGGGCTCGGGGGCGTGGCTCAGCCACAGGGGGCCGAGGGCCAGGGAGGGCTCCTGCTCCAGCCCCTCGAGCCAGCAGCCCCGCTCGTGGTTGCCGCCGACCAGCCGCAGCGGGCAGCCCAGCAGCTCCGGCAGGGCCCGCAGCTTCAGGCGCAGGTCGGCCGTCAGGCCCAGGCGGCTGTGGATCAGATCCCCCAGCACCACCACCTGGGCGGGCCCGAGGCCATGGGCCACCGCCAGCAGGGCGTTGAGGGTGGCCCCGTCGCCGTCGCTGGGGAGCGGGATGCCCTGGCTCTGGAAGCTCTCCGCCTTGCCCAGGTGCAGATCCGCGACCAGCAGCAGCCCCTGCTGGGGATCCCACACCGCCCGCTGGCCCAGCAGCTGGAGCCGGTGGCCCCGCCAGAGAAACTCGGCCGAACCCGGCGCGTTCAAGGGGTCTCCATCAGCGTGGCGGTGGGGCCACAGACGGCGCCCAGGCCTGCCCATCTTCTCCGACGACAATCGACCCAGCGCGAGGTCCCCGATGACGTCAAGCCAGCCGAATGACAGCACCGACCCAAGGGCCTGCCTGCTGCGGCTGGCGCCCTACCTGCTGGGGCGGACGCGACGCGGCGTCGTCGGCAGCAGCCGCTATGCCCAGAAGCTGCGGCAGGCGATCCGCGACGCCGCCGCCGATGCCGGTCGCGGACCGGTGCTGATCAGCGGGGAGCCCGGCCTCGAGAAGGACAACCTCGCCGCCCTGATCCACTTCGGTTCGTCGGCCCGCAAGCAGCTGCTGGTGCGGATCAACTGCGCCCTGCTCCGCCCCGACGGCGCCGAGCTGTTCGGGGCCCCCGCGGGCGGCGTCGCTCTGCTCGACTGCCTCGGTGCCGGCGGGCTGCTGCTCGACCAGATCGACCGCGCCGACGCCGCCCTGCGTCCCGCCCTGCTGGATCTCGCCCGCAGCGGCCGCTGGCGCTCGCCCGACGCCGCCCATGCCGAGCATGTCTTCGCCGGCCGGGTGTTCCTCACCGCCGAGACCAGCGCCCCCGATTTCGACGCCCTCGGCTGCCACATCCGGGTGCCGCCATTGCGGGTGCGGCGCCAGGACCTGGGCGAATGGCTGCGCTACGGCGTCCGCCAGAAGGCCCTCAGCCTCGGCTGGAGCCGGCCGCCGGCCGTGGGGGAGGGGCTGGTGAAGCGCCTCCAGACCTACGACTTCCCCGGCAACGTGCGGGAGCTGCAGGAGCTGATCGACCGGGCCCTGCACCAATGCAGCGGCGCCCTGCCGGAAGAGTTGCCGGAGGACGTGTTCTGGACCCTGCGGCGTCCCCAGCGGGCCCGCTTCGATCTCTGGCGCTGGAAGCCGAGGCTGCGGGAGGCGATGCGCTCCCCCCTGCTCTGGAACGCCCTGCTCTACGGCGTCGTCAGCTGGGTGTTCGTGCTGGTGAACCTCTGGCTCTGGTGGGGGCCCCAGGACCGCGCCCACAACGGCGACCTGAACCTCTTCTGGGCCTGGTGGTGGCCCCTGATCCTGCTGGGCTACCCCCTGGTGGGCCGTCTGTGGTGCTCCTTCTGCCCGTTCATGGTCTGGGGTGAGATCGGCCAGCGGCTGGCGAGAAGGCTGGGCTGGCGGCCGGCCCGCTGGCCGCGGGGCGACAGCGACCGCTGGGCGGCGCCCCTGCTGGCGGCCGGCTTCGCCGCGATCCTGCTGTGGGAGGAGCTGGGGGATCTGCGCAACAGTGCCCGGCAGAGCAGCGCCCTGCTGCTGCTGATCACCGCCGGGGCCGTGGTCGGCTCGCTGCGCTTCGAGAAGCGCTTCTGGTGCCGCCACCTCTGCCCGGTGGGCGGCATGAACGGCCTTTTCGCCAAGCTGGCGATCAGCGAGCTGCGGGCGGAGGCGGGCACCTGCAGCGGCAGTTGCAACAGCTATGCCTGCTTCAAGGGGGGCCCGGCGGAAGGGGAGGGACTGGCCACCGCCGGCTGCCCCCTGGGCACCCATCCGGCTCACCTCGCCGACAACCGCAACTGCGTGCTCTGCCTCACCTGCGCCCAGGCCTGCCCGCACCGATCGGTGCAGCTGCGCCTGCGGCCCCCCGCCGCCGACCTGCAGCGCGACATGGCACCCCCGGCCGGGGAGGCGGGCCTGATCCTGGTGCTGGCCGGCGGCGTCTGCCTGCGGCACGCCGAGAGGCTGCTGGGCTGGCTGCCCCTGGCTCCGGACACCCTGGAGCAGGGGCCCCTGCTGGGCCGCCTGGCCTTCGCCGCCCTGGCGCTGGCCCTGCCGGCGGGGCTGTGGATGCTGCTGCGGCCCCTGGTGGCGCGGCTGCGGCCCGCCAGCCCCAGCTGGCTGCTGCTCTACGCCCTGCTGCCCCTGCTCTGGGCCCTGCTGCTCGCCCAGCACCTGCCCATGGGGATGGCGGAGGGGGGCCGCCTGCTGCCGGTGAGCACCGAAACCCTCTGGCCAGTCCTGGCCGCCCGTCTGCCCGCCTGGAGCGCCGATGCCCATGTGATCGCCTTCTGCCAGAGCCTGGCGGTGCTGGTGGGGGTGGGCGGGTCCCTGCTGCTGCTGCGTCGCCTGCTGCAGGTGGCCTTCTGGAGCGGCCCGTCCCTGGCACTGGGGGGACTGGTGGTGGCCCTGGGCACGGGGGGGCGCTGGCTGGTGGCCGGCGGCTAACGCCCGCAGACCCGCTGCAGGTCGCTGTCGCTGTAGAGCGCCACGGGCGCCTCCGTCGGGCTCTCCTGCAGCCGCTGCTTCCTGGTGAGGTAGTGGGCGGCGCCGAGGCGGTTGCCCAGCAGCACCCTGGTGCCGCCGTGGCTGCCGCGCCAGGCGTTGCAGGTGGAGAGGGTGTCGAAGGCCAGGGCGGCGGGGGGAAGGGCGGCCGCCAGCAGGGAGGCCCCACCCAGGGCCACCGCCACGGCCAGGCCCATCTGGCTGCGGCGCACGGCCGCCCCTGGGGCCGGACCCCGCCAGCAGCCGTCAGCGATGGCGGACACGTGGCGCACCTGATGGGGACGGCCCAGGTACACCCAGGCACAGCGGCCGTCGGCCAGGGGCAGGGGGCGGCGGTCGTAGAGACGGGGGTAGCCCTCCAGCCGATCGAGCCGGGCCAGACCGGCGGCATCCACGCCATACACCTCACCGCACACGACCCCCTCACCGGGCACGGCCATCGGAAAGGGGCCCAGGTCGTGGAGCACCACGTCCGGCAGAACCGCCTCCCCGAGGAAGGGCGCATCTCCGAGCCAGTGGTGGTTGCCGTGGCCGCGCTTGAGGGTGCCGTAGACGAAGACCAGCTCGGGATTGCTGTGCACGGCTCGGGCCAGGGCTGGGGTGCCTGTGGTCATAATGCGACGGACATGCACCCGTTTCCATGACGATCGCCCTGCTGGTGGCGCTGCTGGGATCCCTGGTGCTCATGGGCTGGATCGTGAAGCGCCTGGAAAAGGCGTCCTGAACTCAGGCCTGGACCCGGCGCACCTGGCCCGCCACCCGGATCGAGCCTCCCGGCTCCGTCGGAATCCCGGCGCTCAGCAGGGAGCGGCAGCCCATGTCCTCCCCCTGCACCACCGCGATGCTGCCGCCGTGGGGCCAGCCGAGACTCTGCAGGTAGCCGGCCAGGGCCGCGGTGGCGGCCCCGGTGGCGGGATCCTCGTAGACACCGCCGGCGGCGAAGGCGTTGCGGCTGTGGAACGTGCGGGGCCCTTCGGCCCACACCAGCAGCAGCGTCAGCAGGCCCGCCTCCGCCATCAGCCGGGCCCCGTCCTCCATGGAGTAGCGCATGGCGGCCAGGTCGTCGCGGCGGCGCAGGGCCAGCAGCAGGTGGTCGGCGCCGCCGTGGACGATGGCGGCGGGCAACGCCGGATCCAGGTCGACGGGGCCGTAGCCGAACAGGGCCAGGGCGGTCGCAAGGAGATCGGGCGCCACGGGGTGCTGGTGGGTGGGGGGTGACTGCAGGGCGGCGCTCCAGCGCTCCCCCTGGCGCCGGCCCTCCACCGTGATCGCGGCCTGGTTCAGCGTCAAGGCGAACACCCCATCGCCGCAGCGTTCCGCCAGGGCGGCCCCGAGGGCGACGGTGGCGTGGCCGCAGAAGGGCACCTCAGCGGCTGGGGAGAAATAGCGCACCCGCCAGCCGTCCCCCAGCGGGACCGCGAAGACCGTTTCGGAATAGCCCACCTCGGCGGCGATCCGCTGCATCGCGCTGTCCGCCGGCAACGTCTCGGTGATCACCACACCGGCGGGGTTGCCGCCCCGGTCGCCGTCACTGAAGGCCGCCAGGCGCTGCAGGGTCATGGCAGGGTCAGGGCCGCATCGGTCTCAGAGCAGTCTGCTGGCCAGGCCGAAGTAGAGGGCGATCGAGGTGATGTCGGCCACCGCCAGGGCCAGCGGGCCGGAGGCGATCTTTGGATCGATCCGCAGGGCATGGAAGAGGGCCGGGATCGTCAGGCCGTAGAAGCAGGCGGCCGCCACGCTGAGCACGATCGCGACCGCGACGATCAGGGCCGCAGGCCCCGCGCCGAGCCAGAGCACCAGCACCAGGGCCACCAGGGCCGCGCAGGAGACCCCCAGCAGCAGGGCCGTGACCAGCTCCCGGCGCAGGCTGGCCCGGTACCAGCGCCAGGTGGGCGGGGAGAGCTGCAGCGCCTGGATCGACACCGTCATGCTCTGGATGCTGACGCTCTCCCCGAGGGCGAGCACCAGGGTGAGGAAGAAGGCCAGGGCGATGCTGCTGGCCAGGGTCTGCCGGAAGACGCTCACCAGCACGGCGCAGGCCAGGCCGCTGGCGATGGTGGCCAGCAGCCAGGGGAAGCGGAACCGGAAGGCTCGCATCGGGGAGGCGCCCCGCACCTGGGAGACGCGGAAGCCGAGGGCCTCGAACAGGGCCGCCGCCTGGGCCGGCTGGTCGGGCAGGAAATCCTCCTCGCTGAACATCGTCAAGTCCACCACCCCCACCACCCGCTGCCGGTCGTCCACCACCGGCAGGGCCAGGAAGCGGTGATCGGCGAAGGCCTCGTGGGCCTCCAGGATCGTGGCGTGCTCCGGGATGGTCACCGGATGGCGCACCATCAGGGCCGTCACGGGGGTGTCCTCGGCGGCGGACAGCAGGCGCCGCAGGGGCAGCACGCCGATCAGCCGTTGCTCGCCATCGAGCACGTAGAAGTAGACGATCCGCTCGGCGATCTCCCGTCCCCGCAGGCTGGCGAGCGCCTCCGCCACTGTCTGGCGGCCATCGAGGCAGGCCACCGCCCGGCGGGCGATGCTGGTGATCGGCTGGCGCAGGCTGTCGAGCACAAGGAAGCCCTCAGTCGTCCTCCCGGGCCCGCACGTAGACGATCGTGCGGTTGCCGCTCGGGGCCTCCCGCTCCTCCATCACGAACAGGGAAGGGCAGCCGCGCACCAGGTCGGAGAGCTTGCGGAAGCCGTAGAGGCGGGTGTCGAAATCGGGCTGGATCTTCTGCAGGTAGCTGCCGAAGGTGCCCAGCTGGGTCCAGCCCGATTCGTCCACCGAGCGGTCCAGGGCCTCCATCAGGAAATCGGCCGGGATGACCGGATGGGCGGCGGCGGGGGGAGCGTCCTCAGGAGGGCGGCGGGTCTCTCCGATCTCGGCGCCGGCGTCCCCCTGGCGGGAGGCGGTGCGCAGCACCTCGGTGAACAGGAACTTGTGGCAGGCGTTGCGGAAGGCCGCCGGCGTCTTCTCCTCGCCGAAGCCGTACACCAGCAGGCCCTCCTCCCGCAGACGCACCGCCAGGCCGGTGAAGTCGCTGTCGCTGGTCACCAGGCAGAAGCCGTCGAAACGCCGGGTGTAGAGCAGATCCATCGCATCGATGATCATCGTGCTGTCGGTGGCGTTCTTGCCCACGGTGTAGGCGAACTGCTGCATCGGCTTGATCGAGAACTTGTTCAGCAGCGCCTTCCAGGAGGCGCTGTGGCTGGAGGTGAAATCGCCGTAGATGCGCCGCACGATCGCCTCGCCGAAGCGGGCCACCTCCTCCAGCACCGCCTCGATCACCGCCGCCCGGGCGTTGTCGGCGTCGATCAGCACCGCCAGGCGCCGGCCCGACTCTTCCGCGAAGCCGCCGGCCGGCGACTGAACATCCGATGGGGATCGCATCACACATCCCCCGAGCTCCCTTGACCCTACCCGCCCCGCCCCCGCGTGTCCCCGGATGCCGCCGGTCTCCTCCGGCGACGGGAGAATTCCAGCCATGGTCGTGCCCCTGCTCGCCACCTCCCCGCCAGCTCCCCTGCCGCCCCTGCTGCCCTGCCCGGCCGGAGCGGGTTGGGAGCTGGTGGCGAGCGCCCGCCTGCCACGGCGAGGAGCGGACGCGGCACCCCTGGGCGGCTACTCCGCCGCCGCCTACCTCCCGGAGCGCGATGTCCTGCTGCTGCTCAGCGATGCCCCCCGGGGCCGGCTGGACGCCTGGAGCGGCGTGCGGCAGCTGGGGCGGGTGCCGCTGCGGCCCCTGTTCCAGCTGGAGCTGAAGGGATCGCCCCAGGCACCGCTGCCGGCGGAGATCGACGCCGAGGGGCTGGTGGAGCTCGGCGAACGGCTCTGGACGGCCAGCGAAGGGCGCCGCAGTGCCGACCGGCCGGCCCAGCTGCTGGCCTTCGAGCGGAGCAGCGGCCTGCTGCAGCAGGCCTACCCCCTGCCCGCCGACTGGCTGCCGGCCCCGGGGCGCGGCCTCGACGCCAACCAGGGGCCGGAGTCCCTGGCCCTGCTGGGCCGCCCGGGGCAGACGGACGTGCTGCTGATGGCCGCGGAAAGGCCCCTGCTTCAGGATCCTCCGGGGCAGGTGCGGCTGCTGGGCTGGTCGCTGGAGCCCGCCGGGCCGCAGGCCCGGCCCCTGGCCCGGCTGGCCATCCCCGCCGGCGAAGGCTGGGGCCTGACCGATCTGCTGGTGGTCGACGCCGCCGGCCCCGCTCCAGGCCTGCTGGGCCTGCTGCGGCGCTTCCAGGCCCCCGCCCGCTGGCAGGTGCTGCTGGCCCACTACCCGCTGCCGGCTGAAGGGACCGATCCAGAGGCGGTGCTGGAGCCGATCCAGCAGTGGGATCTGATCGCGGCCGGCCTGCCGGCCGACAACTGGGAGGCCCTGACCCCGGGGCCGGTCCGGGCCGATGGCCGCCCCACCCTGCTGCTGGCTTCGGACGACAACTTCAGCGCCCTGCAGGACAACCACCTGGCCCTGCTGGCCCCACGCCGCAGCCAAGCCTGCCCCCCGCAGCCATGAACCGACGCGACCTGCTCTCCCTGCTCGGGATCGGGGCCTGCTCCCTCGCCGGCGCCGCCCTGCCCCCGGCAGCCCCCGGGCGAGCGGCCGCCCCCAGGGCCGGGACCGCCACGACGCCGCCCCCCCCGTTCCCCACCGTGCCCACCCCGCTGCCGGTGCCCGGCGACGGGCTCGACGCGGCGGAGCAGCGCCGCCGTTACGCCCGCATCGAGCTGGAGGACCGGCTGGTGCTGCCGGACGGCTTCCGGGCCGATCTGCTGGCGGTCTGGGGGGATCCGCTGGCCGACGGCCGCTTCGGCTTCAACAACGACCACCTCTCCTTCCTGGCCCTGGCCCCGGATCGGGCCCTGCTGACGGTGAACTTCGAGTACATCAGCGCCCGGGCCTGGCGGCAGGGCTACGCCGAGGCGGTGGGGGGCGTGCTGCCGTTCGACGCCGTGATCGACGCCCTGGCGGCCCGCGGCGGCCGGGTGGATGCCACCAGCCTGGCGGCTGACGACCCGCTGCTGGCGACCATCCGCCAGCTGGCGGCGGCGGCCATGGCCGACCTGGGGGTGGGCGTGATCGAACTGGAACGGGAGCCGGGCGGTCCCTGGCGGCGCCGGCCCGGCCGCTTCGATCGCCGCATCACCGGCCTCAGCGGCTGGCGCGACCCCGCCCGGCGCCTGCGCAGCTCGGGGCCGGCGGCGGCCGTGTTCCGGCGCCGACAGCGGCTCGGCTACGACGACGGGCTGGGGGACGCGATCATCGGCAGCTTCGCCAACTGCGCCGGCGGTGAAACCCCCTGGGGCACGGTGCTGAGCGCCGAGGAGAACATGCAGAGCCAGGTGCCCGAGGCCGTCCACGCCGACGGCTCCTCCGTCTCCCCCGCCGCCCGCCCCTTCGCCTACGACGGCCAGCGCCTCGACGGCCTCGGCAACCCCTTCGGCCTGGCAGGCAACAAGTACGGCTGGATGGTGGAGCTCGACCCGCGCCGGCCCGAGCGTCCCGCCGTCAAGCACAGCTGGCTGGGCCGCTTCCGCCATGAGGCGGTGGCGGTGAAGGCCGTCGCCGGCCAGCCCCTGGTGGTCTATTCCGGTTGCGACCGCCACGGCGGCCACCTCTACCGCTTCGTCAGCGACGCGGTGATCCGCGATCCGGCCGACCCGGCCAACTCGGCGCTGTTCAGCGCCGGCCGGCTCGAGGTGGCCCGCTTCGACCCCCCCGGCCGGGACGGCGGCGGGGGCCGGGGGCGCTGGCTGCCCCTGGAGCCCACCACCCCGGTGGCGCCGCTGGGACCCGGTCACTTCGCCCGCCATGGCGTGGAGCAGGCGGTGCTGCTGCCCCACAGCGATCGCCGCCGGCCCGGCGCCGAAGCCTTCCGCAGCGACGCGGACGTGGCGGCCTACCGGCGCCGCTTCGCCACCCTGGCCGACCTCTACCCCGGCGAGGGGGAGGAGCGGATGGGGGCGATCCTGATCGATGCCCACCTGGCCGCCTGCGCCATCGGCGCCACCCCCGCGGCCCGGCCCGAGGACACGGTGATCGATCCCATCAGCGGCGAGCTGCTGATCGCCTTCACCGCCGGCGGCGGCAGCGACGACGGCCGGGCCGACCCGGCCATCTTCCGCGGGCCCGAAGGGCAGGCCAGCTGGCCCTACGGCTGGATCATGGGCCTGGCGGACGACGGTCCGGCCCGGGGCGGCTCCTTCGGCTGGCGGCTGGTGGCCACCGGCGGGGCGCCGTGGCAGGGGGGGATGGGCTTCGCCAACCCCGACAACCTCGCCATCGACCGGCAGGGGACCATCTGGATGGTGACCGACCGCTCGACGAAGTCGGCGGATCTCGACCTGTTCGGCAACAACAGCTGCTGGGTGCTGCCCAGCCGTGGGCCCCACGCCGGTGAGGCCTTCTGCTTCGCCACCGGACCGATGGAGTGCGAGCTCACCGGCCCCTGCTTCGACGGTGAGGAAGCCACCCTGTTCCTGGCGGTGCAGCACCCGGGCGAGGACCACGGCACCCGCCCCTCGGCGGAGGCCCGCGAGGCCCAGGCCCACCGGCTGGTGGATCGCTCCGGCCGCCCCTTCGAGCAGCTGCGCTGGGTGCCCCTGGGCTCCAACTGGCCCTCCGGCGTCCCCGGCCGGGCCCCCCGCCCCGGGGTGGTGGCGATCCGGCGCCTGGCGGGCGGGCCCCTGCTGGGACCTCAGGCGGTGCCGGCGTCGAGGGAACGCTCGATCTGATCGATCGCCTCATCCAGGGGCTCGATCGCCGTCGCCATGGCGGCGTCGCTGGCCTCGGTGCTGGGCCACTGGCGGTCGATCTGGCGGCGCAGCTGCTGCAGCCCACCGTCGATGGCCTCCAGCCGGGTGGCCAGGGCCAGCAGCCGGGCCTCCCGTTCATCCATGCCCTGGCGCGCCGCCTGCAGGTTGCGGCGCAGCTGGTCCACCAGCCGCCGCCGTTCCTGGCGCAGGGGTCCCTCCGCCTGCCGCTGCAGGGCCTTTTCCTCCCGCGCCAGGCGGCGCGCCAGGTCCTCCGGATCGAGGCGCTGGCCGCCGCCGGATTCCAGCAGGGGCCGCCGCTCCCGCAGCCGTTCCGGCAGCTGCTGCAGCCGCTCGCAGCAGAGCTGGACGCTGCCCAGGACCTCCAGATGGCCCGGGTGCGTGAAGCGGGCCACGGCCTCCTCCCGCAGGGCCAGCGCCGTCACCGCCAGGCCGGCGGCCCGCTCCAGGGCCTCCTCCAGGCCGGCATCGAGGCGCTGATCATGGAGCCGCTGGCTGCGGCTGCGCCGGCCGGCCGCCCCGATGCGGGCCAGCAGCGCCGCGCAGGCGACGCTCAGCCCGAGCGCGGCCGGGAGCGCCAGCGGCAGGCCAACCCCGCCGGCGCGGACCAGCAGCACCAGGCCCACGCCGCCGGCAGTGACCGCCAGGGGATGGTCGAGCGGGTTGGACCAGCCGGACGTCACCGCCATCAGAACGCCATCTGCAGGTCTTCCATGCGGCGGCGGATGCTGTCGGCGGTGCCGGTGGTGAAATCGCCGCCGTTGCTCTCGGCGATGCGGCGCAGCACGTCGGCGTCGAAATCCCCCTGGTTGCCGTAGCCCATCGTGAAAACCCCGATGCGCTCGTCGCTGGCGAAGCCGCTGCGCCTGAGCTCACCGCCAAGGGCCTCCAGGGAGAGGCGCGAGCCGTTGTCCTGGCCGTCGGTGAGCACCACCACCGCCAGGATCTCGCCGGGGCGCCGGGTCGAGCGCAGCCAGTCGCGGCCCTGGCGGATCGCGTCGTAGAGCACGGTGCCCCCCTCCGCCTCCAGCGAGGCGATGAAGCGGCCTGCCTGCTCGCCGGCCGGGCCGCCAGCAGTGCCGCCACCGGTCACCACCACCGGCGGCCGCAGTCGGTTGTCGAAATCGAACAGGCCCACGGTGTCCCGCGGACCGATCTGGGCCAGGTAGGCCTGCAGGCTGCGCTGGGCCGCCGGCAGCTTCTCCCCCTTCATCGAACCGGAGCTGTCCACCACCAGGGCGACCCGGGAGGGCTTCTTGGCCTGGTTGCGCCAGAGGGTGATGATCGCCTCCACCACCTCCGGTTTCGGGGCCCGCAGGGAGTCGTACACGGCCCGGGGGTCGGCGCCGTAGGCCGCCGTGACGCGGCTGGGGGGCACCGCCGGGTTGGCCGGCCGCAGCCCCTGGTCGGCCGCCAGCCGCTGCACGTCCTCGCGCTGGAGACGTTCGATCAGCAGCAGGGCCGCCTGCTTCTCCTGCGGCGACACCCAGGGGGCCTCCGGCAGGATCGCCCGCATCGTGCTGGCGTAGGTGGCCCTGGGGTACACCGCCTGGAGGGGCTCCTGGTCGGCCTGGCGGGAGGCGTTCACCGCCACCACCGAGGATTCATACACAGAACCCACCGAGGCCCAGAAGGGTCCGTTGCGCTGCATCGCCCGGGCCAGCTCATCGGTGGAGCTGCCGTAGCGGGTGACATGGCGCTGGATCGCCGCCACCTTGGCGCCGTGGGCCTGCACATCGGCGAGGCTGAGCGCTTCGGGCCGCTTGCCGGCCACCTCGGCCACCATCGCCACCACGGTCTGGAGGCCCGAGTTGGAGCGGGTCGGGGCGGTGTGGACGAAGCGGATCGGCTGGGACGGGCCGGCCGGATCCAGCTGGCGGTGGTCGCTGCTGCGGGCCAGGGCGGTGAAGGGATCGGGGCGGTCAAGGCCCTTCGCCAGGGCCGGGGTGGTCATGAACACCATCGGGCTGGAGGCCAGGGCCGGCGCGTCGGCCGGCGCCGGGATCAGCTCCCGGGTGGGAGCCAGGCGCTGCAGGCGGTGCCGCAGCAGGTCGAGATAGATCTCGCCATCCACCGACACCAGCGTGGGAATGCGGGGGTCATCGGCGGCCTGGCCGCCCTGGAGCACGCCGCGGGCGTGGCTTTCCATCTCGCTCACCACGTCGCCGCTGCCGGCGGCCCGGCAGCGCAGCAGCACCGGCGTGCGGTCGGCGAGCCGGGGCGGTGCCTGGGCGATGGCCTTGGCCGCCTCCTGGCAGAAGCCCTTGAGGGCGCTGCCCACCAGCATCTCCAGCTCCAGCGGCGGCGGTGCCAGGAACTGGCAGCCGCCGAGCGGCAGGGCGAGCAGGGCCAGGGCCGGAAGCGCCGTGCCGAGGCCGGCCGACCGCAGGGCCCGTGCCATGGAGCGACGCTGAACGACGGTGCCATTCTGGTGGCAACGGTCGTGGATCCGGGCGACGGCGATCAGACTGCAGCGCACCCGGACCGCTCCCCTTGGCAGCGACCCTGACCCGCCGGCGCGTTCTCTCCCTCCTGATCGCCGGGGCGTCCCTGGCCCTGGCGACGGCCCCCCTTCCCGGCCTGCGACGCCCGCTGCTGGTGGCGGTGGGTTCGGAGCTGGCCGGCGCCATGACCGAACTCGAGCCCCTGTTCGAGCGCCGCCAAGGGGGCATCGATCTGGCCTGGAAGGTGCAGGGCTCCCAGGACATGGTCAACCGCGCCCGGGAGGAGGGCCCCGAGCGGCCCCGGGTGCTGATTCCAGCCAACGGGGATCTGCTCGGCCAGCTGGCCGCCGAGCTGACCGTCCAGGGCGGGGCGCCGGCGTTCCTGCAGGCCCCCGTTCCCGTGGCCCGCACCCTGCTGGTGGCCGTGGCCTGGCCGGAGCGGGTCCGGAAGCTGTTCCCCGATGGCCGCTTCTCCTGGGCGCTGCTGCGGCGGGCCGCGGCGGCGGGGCAGTGGGGGGCCCTGGGCGCGCCCGAGGGATGGGGGAGTTTCGATCTGCGCAGCGCCGATCCGATGCGCTCCAACTCCGGCCAGCTGGCCCTGGCGCTGTGGTGCCAGGACGGGAGCGGTGGCGGCCGTGCCGCTGCCGACGGCTCGGGGGACTGTGCGGCCGCCCTGCGCCGCGCCGTCTACCGGCCGGCCCGTTCCACCGACATCCTGCTGCAGGAGTTCATCAGCGGCGGCCCGAACGAAGGTGACCTGGCGCTGGTCTACGAAGCCTCGGCCCTGGCCCGTCAGGGGGAAGCGGGCCGCCAGCGGTCAGGGGGCTACGTGCTGCTGTTCCCCGACCCCACCATTGAGACGGTGCTGGCGGCCGCCGTGCTGCGGGGGGAGGCGAACGGGCGGGCGGAGGACGGGGAACGCTTCGTGGCGTTTCTGCTCTCCCCCGAGGGCCAGGGGGTGCTCACCCGCCTGGGATTCCGCGGTGCCGATGGCGGCGGCGGCAGCCCGGAGGCCCGGGGCGTGAAACGTCTGCCGCCACCCTCGCCGGAGCAACGGCTGGAGCTGCTGCGCCGCTGGCAACAGGCCGGCTGAGGGATCCGGCGATGCCGGATGCGGTGTCCCTGGGCACAGGACACCGTGCGTCGAAACACGGACAGCAGCCAGGGCTTCTCCAATCCGACACCAACGCGCTGAAGGTCACGCAGAAGGCGGGATTCGGTCCTGTTGGCTGATCCTCTCCCCGCCGGATTCAGGAGGTTATTCGTGTCACCATGGCACCCCAACCTGTCTGGCCGGTCCCAGCCTTTCGGCCTGCCATCCCGACCGAACATGGTGCTGAGCTGCGACGCCCTGTTCATCTCGGATCTGCATCTGGGCTCCAATCAGTGCGAGGCCGGCCATCTGGCGGCCTTCCTGGCGGGCATCAGACCCCGCACCCTGTTTCTGGTCGGCGACATCATCGATCTGCAGGCGATCCGCTTCAACGCCAGTATCGATGCCTCCTTTCTCACCGATCGGATCGACGCCCTGCTGGCAGGGAGCCGTGGGGATCCACCGGCCAGCGAGGAGCTGCAGAAGACGCGGCTGCTGCGGGCGTCCCATCGCCGGGTGATCGAGCGATTCGAGGCCCTGCACCGGGCGGGGGTGGCGATCGTCTACATCCCCGGTAACCACGACGCCTACCTGCGCCGCCACGATGGCCTGGAGCGTCCCGGTTTCGCCATCCGGCGCCAGGCCATCTACCGCACTCCGGCGGGGCAGCGGCTGCTGGTGCGCCACGGCGACGAGTACGACCGGCTGATCCGCTTCCATGCCGACGCCGCCGAGGGGCTGGCCCGCCTGCAGGAGCACTACAGCGGCGGCATCAACGGCCTGCTGGCCCCCTTCACCCGGCCGGCCGCCGCCGCTCTGTCGGCGGGGTGGAACGCCGAAGCGATTCTGCAGGGCGCCGTGGACCTGCTGGCCAGCCACAGGGAATGGCCCATCCCGGTGAGCCGGGGCCTCAACTCCTCCGGTGGCTTCTCCCTGGCCTTCGTGCTCGAGAGCGCTCTCAAGAGCCGCACCGGCCACGATCGGCTGATCAAGCGCGGGATCATCCGGCACCTGCAACGGGAGCGACACGGTCCGGAGCCCCTCGACGGACTGATCAACGGCCACACCCACATCCCCGAAGCCACGCCCCTGGCGCTGCCAGCACCCTCCGCTGACGGTCGGGGGCCGTGCCACATCACCTACTACAACACCGGCAGCTGGGCCCGCAGCCAGCGGAGGCTGGGGCGCACGGCTCTGGTGGTGGACCACAGCGGCCGTGTCGGCATGGTGCGTTTCGACCGCCGCCGTGGCATCGAACCCTTCCAGCCCCCCCGCTTCCCCTTCAACACCTACCCGATGCGCCCCTGTCCGGGCTGCGGCCTGGGGGTGGCGCATCTGGAGGCGACGGGTTCGTGATCTCACCCCGAATCGCCCGTGAGCCTCGCCATCTTGGCCACTCGCATCAACAGCTTCTGCCGGCCCCGGGCGCAAGGACTGGAGCGCGAGTTCAAGGAGACCGGTGTCGCGAACCCCCTCCTCAATGAAGGCCTGGAGTCGCAGTCCCGAAAACCGATGAGAACGTCTGGAAATGGGGCGAACTGGACGGGAAGAATGCTTCGACTTGCGCAGGGATGTGCCGCATGGCTGAACGTTCAGCGGCTACTGAACCAGCTTCAGACGGTTGACGCCGTCGTGATCGTGGGCTCCATGTCCCGTGCCTATGACGAGCGTCTCATTGATATCGCCAGAACAACCATCTAGGCATCGCAGCAGTGTCGAAGCGTCGCGTATGGCCAGGTGCAGAAGAAGCTGCAGTCTCTGCTTCATCGCCCACTGGGAGTCCTTCTGGCTGCCGATCGGTGAGCTCCAGCCCTGTGGTCGCATCATTCTGACCCCCTGCTGCACCAACTGGTGCCAACCTTGAAGGGGATGCCGGGGTCCTGCGACCTGGCGTCGGGTCCTGGTGCGAACGACAACATGGGCCTGTTTCAATCTCCACCGGAAGAGACCGCAGGGCTGCCTAGCCTGAAGGCATCAAGCCCTGATTCGTAAGCCGATGACAATCTGCTCTTCCCAGGCGGCCTGGGACTTCATGGGGTGCCGGACCGAGACCACTCCGGAGGCCCACGACGTGCTGAACCGGATCCGACGTGGCGATCCAGTGACATCGATCCTGCTGGATCATCCCCATCTGACCCAGGCCCAGATCGGCCTGGCCTGGCATCGGCAAAATCAGGAACAGGAACTGAATCGGCTCTACAGCAAGCTCCAGGATGTGGAGCGTCTGAAGATGCAGGTGGAGCGTGACCTGGCCACATCGCTGCTGCGGGCGATGCATCAGTCAACGGCATCCCATTGCACGAACAGGCCGGCAGCTCGGGGGTCATCGTGAACTGTCCTACTGTTTAGCCAAGCAAGAGTGACGTCATGCCACTGAGCCAGGTTCCAACGGGTGCCAGGGTTTCGATCGGCTCCCTCCCGAGCCATCCCGCCCTGCGGCGTCGGCTCCTGTCCATGGGCGTGAGGCCCGGAGCGGAAGTGGAGGTGCTGCGCCGCGGCAGGCCCGGGGGCATCCTGCATCTGGCCAGCGGACTGCTGGAATTCATGCTCCGCCACGAACATGCCGCCGAAATGGAGGTGGATGTGATCCATCCCCACTGATTTCCCCGCGGCGAAAATCACCGCCGCGGGAATCAGCGCAGGGACAGGATCAGCCCCCCTCCCTGGTAGACGATGAAGGCCAGGAGCCAGGCCAGCGCCAGCGACCAGCCCAGGGACAAGAGCGCAAAGCGGCGGCTCCGGGCTTCCTGGATCTGGGCGGCCACCGTGCCCAGGCAGGGGGTGTAGAGCAGCACGAAGGTCATGAAGCTCAGGGACTGCAGCGGCGTGATGGCGCTCTGGATCGCGCCGCCGAGGTCGGTTTCGGTGGTTCCGTAGATCACCGCCATCGCTCCCAGCAGGATCTCCTTGGCGATGAAACCGAAGAACAGGGAGACGGTGAGCTCCGGGTTCATGCCGATCGGCCCCAGCAGCGGCTGGAAGAGGGCGCCGATGGCTCCGGCCAGGGTGCGGCCCGAGCCCTCCGCCGCACCTGGAGGCAGGTTGGTGAGCAACCAGATGGCACCGGCTCCCACGATGATGAACACACGGGTGGTGACCAGAAAGTTCAGCATCGAGGTCCAGCCCCGGCGCAGGATGGTGGTCAGGCTGGGAGCCCGGTAGGGGGGAAGCTCCAGCACGAAGGCCTCCTCACTCGGGTAGGCCCGCTGAAACACCAGGCCCGTGATCACGGCCGCCAGGAAGCTCATCACGTAGAACCCGAAGAGCACCAGTCCCGGCGCCCACCAGGGCCTGGGAAAGAACACCCCGGCCATGAACAGGAACACGGTCAGCCGGGCCTGGCAGAGGGCGAAGGGAATGCACAGCATCGCCAGCAGGCGCATGCCCCGATCCCGGATCACCCGCGTTCCCATGATCGAGGGCACGTTGCAGCCGAAGCCCATGACCTGGAGCACGAAGGCACGGCCATCCAGCCCCAGCCAGCGCATGAAGCCATCCATCAGGAAGGCGGCCCGCGGCAGATAGCCCGAGTCCTCGACGATGCCCATCAGCACGTAGAACACGAAGATCAGGGGCAGGAAGGTGGCCACCGTGCTCACCCCAAGCCAGAGGCCGTCCAGAAGGAAGCGCCGCAACCAGTCCGGCGAGCCCAGGCCCTGCAGCGCCGGCTCCAGCGCGCTGGCCTGGATCCAGTCGAGCCCCGTCCCCAGCAGGTCCTGCAGCGGAGCGGTGACCGCATACAGCACCTGGAACACCGCCAGCACGATCCCGAGGAACAGCACCACCCCCATGAAGGGATGGAGCAGCACCCGATCCACCAGGCGGGTGCGGTGATTCAGGATCCGCTCCGGCAGCGTCACGTGGCAGGTCACCAGCTGCCGCAGGCGATCGTCCAGGGCCTGGGGATCGCCCAGGGGATTCCCCGGGCTGGCCACCGGTTCCTGGCTGGCCGCCGGCGCGCCCGCGGCGGGCCAGCGCCCCCCGTTCTCGCCCCAGCGATGCAGCTGCTCCAGGAGCGCGGTGATCCCCTGATTGTGCCGGGCGCTCACAGGGATCACGGGCAGGCCGAGCTCCTCGGCCAACCCCCGTTGATCGATGTCGAGGCCGAAGCGTCGCGCCTCGTCGCTCATGTTCAGCGCCGCCACCACCGGCAGACCCAGTTGCCGAATCTGCAGCAGCAGCCGCAGCTGGCTGGCGATCTGGCTGGCATTCAGCACCACCAGCACCAGATCAGGTGGCGTGTTCCGCAGGAACCGCTGCACCACCGCCTCGTCCTCACTGCTGCCGCTCAGGTCGTGGATCCCGGGGAGATCCACCAGCTCGTAGGCCGTGCCATGGCGATCGGCCGGCATCGCCCCCCGCAGCAGTTCCACCGTCAGGCCGGGCCAGTTGGCGATCTGGGCATGGCCGCCGGTGAGCCGGTTATAGAGGGTCGACTTGCCCGTGTTGGGCATGCCGACCAGGGCGATCCGCACACCGGCGTCCCGTCCGCCGGCGCCCCTGGGGCCATGGCAGGAGCCGGTGCCGGCCCAGCGCCAGCCATTCCGTCGCTGCGGGCGATCCTCGGCACGGCTCCCACAGGAGGGGCAGGACTCGGCAGGAGCAGGGGTGGCAGGTTCAGGACCGGCCATGGACGCCGAAGGCAGGCGAACTCGGCTGAATCGGGATAGCGCGATAGTGAGATGACGCCATCATGGCTCAGGCTCCGGTGGCGCCGCTGAGCCCTCCCTTGACATGGGCCAGGGCCGTCCCCTCGAGGAACTGCTGGTCCAGCAGCAGCAAAGCGGCGCTGTTGTCGCCGGCCAGTCGCAGGCGCTTGCGCACGAAGCGGGCTTCGGCCTCCTCCTGGAGCTGCTCCGCCACGAACCAGTCGAGCATGGCCGTGGCGCTGCGCTCGCCCACCTCCTCCGCCATGGCATACAGGCGGTTGATGGAGGCGGTGACGCCCTTCTCCATCTCGTAGACCTGATCGAACAAACCCTGCACCGACGGCCAGCTGCGCTCCGGCGCCTCGATGGTGGGCAGCTCCACCTGCTCATCGCTGTCCACCAGGTAGGCGATCATGCGGGCCGCGTGGTTGCGCTCCTCCTGGCTCTTTTCGAGCATGTAGGTGGAGAATCCGGCCAGATCCTTCTCCCGCAGCCAGATCGACATGGCCAGGTAGGTGTGGCCGGCCTGAAACTCTGCGGCGAGGTGTTGATTGATGGCGGATGTGAGCTCTTTCACTGGCATGGGAGGGATATCCTGCTTATCCCTAGCCAGGCCAAAGCGATAGCGCCGTCCCATTTACACAATCTCATGTGACATTGGTCACTGTCCCCCTCCAGGGTCAGAAAAGGCACCGTCTGTTGTGTGCTCCGCCAACATCCAGCAGCAGGAGATCGACAGATTGACGGCTCCCATGGGCCGGCCAGTCATGACCAGTGTTCCCTCTTCAGAGGATGAAGCCCAGCTGCGGCGCGTCCTCGCCCTCACCCACCAACGGGACTGGTGCATGGAGCGCCTGTCCCAGCTGTCTCTGGATGGCCGCATGGAGGAGGCCAGGGCCATCACGGCCGAGCACCTGGAGCTTCTGGAAACCCTGGATGCCCGCCGCAGCCTCTGGGTGCGCGTCGAACGAACCGACGCCTGAGCGATGTCTTCTGTCGTTCCCGTGGATGTGGCGTAGAAAATGGTGAGCATGGAAGCCATCATCAGGCGGCTTCGGTCTATCGATTCCATTCGCAGCCCAGCCAGGCAAGAGCACGATTCCAGGTGACGCGTGTTACTCCTTCGCTCCCACTCACCGGGCGGAAACGTCGGCCTCCAGCAACCGACGCCCCAGCAGGGCGCCGAACTCCTGGTGCAGGCCGAGCCGGCCGGGGAGATGGGTCACCGCATCGGCGGTCTGGGCCAGGAGCTCCATCTCCCGGGTGGACCGGGGCGGGGCCGCCGTCGCCAGCACCACCTGAAACGGACACTGCAAAGAACGGGCCTGCTCCAGCCACCAGTCCCGCTCGCCTGCGGCATCGAGCCCGCCGCTGACGAAGGCGGCACTGGCAAAGCGGGAGCCGGGTCGCCGGGCCAGCCGCTGCTGCTGCCGCAGGCGGTCCGGCGTCAACAGGCCAGGATCCAGCCAGACGTGGCGGCGCAGCATCAGCCGGAGCATGGCCCGGCTGGTGTTCAGCCGGTAAAGCGCCGGGCCGATCAGCGGCAGGGCCACCAACCGCCGCAGCCAGGCGAAACGGCCTGGCGACCAGCCGGTCATCGTGGGCAGGGGCCCCCGCCAGGTGGGCGCCACCGCGACGAAGCGGCTCCAGCGGTCGGACCACTTGCTCGCCAGGGCCAGGGCCAGGGGGGCGCTGTGGCCGGCGGCCACCACCGTGAGGGGGCCAGGCTCGCGGGCGTCCAGGTCGGTGAGGACCGCATCAAGGCTGGAGCACAGCAGGGCGGCGTCGTAGGCGAGCGCGGGACGGTCACTGTCCCCGAAGCCCGGCCAGTCGAAACTCATCAGCTGGATCCGGTCATGCACGGCCATGACCAGCGGCTGCCACTCGCTGCGGCTCGACACGGTGCTCAGGGCCGGCAGCAGCAGCCAGACGGGAGCCCCCTGCGATCCCCGGCGCTCGGTGACGATCTGCAGCCGTCGGCCGCCCAGCTGGACCTCCAGCGTTTCCACCACCCCGCCGAACACCGCCGTCATGCGAACCCACGGCGGTGCTGTCGGGCCGGACCCGGGGCCGTGCGGAACACGAGGTGGTCGCTGCCCGGGTCGTAAAGGGTGTACTGGAGCCCGCGGCCCACACCGATCACTTGGCGACTGGGCACACTCTGGCGCAGCTGCCGTTCCCCCTCCAGATCCCGCACCCGCGCCGTGATCCCCCCGCCGCAGAGCGCCACGCTGAACTGCTCGCCGCTGCGGGCCGTGAACAACCGGTTCACGTCCATGCGGGTGAGGCGATCGAGCAGGGCCAGGGGATCGGTGGCGCTGCCGAGGCTGTCGCCGACGTCGGCGGAGCTGCCGTGCAGCAGGGCGCAGTCGAGTTCGACGAAGCCGAACCGCAGGGCCGCCAGCCAGCCCATGAAGCCGGGATCCACGGCCCCAAGCAGGGCCTGCACGGCGTCCTCTCCGCACTGCCGCCGCAGGGCCTCGGCCCGACGCTCACCGCGGTAGCCCCGTTCCGCCAGCACCTGCTCCTCCCACCAGCCATAGACGCAGTGCGGCCGCAGTTCCCCCCGGCGCGGCTGCTGAAGACGCTCCAGCAGGGCCCGGCAATCCCGCTCCGGGCCGATCAGATCCCCCAGAACGAAGAGGGTGTCCGCCCGCTGGCGCCGCAGGTCGGCCTGCACCGCCTCATAGACATCCAGGTCGCCGCCCAGACCACTCAGCAGGGCCCAGCGTGCCATCAGCGCTCACACACGTGGCTGGCGTCGTCGGCCCGCTCGGCGTACTCGAAGCCGTGGCGCAGCCGCCAGGCGAACACCGGCGGCAACCCCGCCGCCAGGATCGCGTGGCAGGTGCGCTCCACGTCGTAGGGAACCCGGCGGATCTCCACCGTGTCGCGCTCCTCGTCGTGGATCACGTAGGTGGCTTCGGTGCCGCCGTGACGCGGCTCGCCCACCGAGCCGGCATTGACGATGCGGCGGACGGGCAGATCCACCCGGCGCTCGGACTCCGGGCCGGTCTCGCCCTCGGGTCGGCGCAGCCGCAGCTCGATCGAGCCCTCGTGGAACTCACGCACGTAGGGGCGGTGGGTGTGGCCGCAGAAGAGGGTGTCGGCTCCGGCCGAGACGACCCTCTCCAGGGCGGCGAAGGCCTCCATGTCCGGCAGCAGGTACTCGTGCTGGCTGTTGGGACTGCCATGGACGAACACCAGCCGGTCGCGGCGCAGGGACATGGGCAGGCTGGCCAGAAAGTCCCGGTTCTCCGGGCTCAGCTGGGCGGCGGTCCAGTGGTGGGCCAGCTGCCCCCGCCGCTCCGCCAGCTGGGAGGGATAGCTGCACTCGCAGGCATTGAGCCCCTCGATGATGTCCTCGTCCCAGCAGCCCTGGCAGGTGGGGATGCCGCGGGAGCGCACCAGCGCGACCACCTCATTGGGCTGGGGGCCGTAGCCCACCAGATCCCCCAGGCAGGTGATCGTGGCGATGCCGAGCCGGTCGATGTCGTCCAGCACGGCTTCGACGGCGGCGAGGTTGGCGTGCAGGCAGGAGAGAACGGCGTGGGCCATGGGAAAGGAACAGGCGGGATCGCGGCGGTGGCGTCGGTCGCTCAGCCGGTGGCGGCAAGCGGCTCGCTCGGAAGGCGTCGGGGGGCCTGCTGCAGCTCCAGCACCGCATCACTGAGCAGACAGTCGGCGATCGTGGTCTGGAGGCCGGCCGTGTCCAGGTCCTTCCCCTGAACCACCAGCCTGGAGAGGCGCAGGGGCCGGCCGTGGGGCGGCGCGACATGCTGCAGCGGCAGAAACTGGGTGCCGCTGCAGCTCACCATCCAGTTGAAGAGGAACCCCCGGCCATCGGGCAGGTTCACCAGGGCCTTGGCGCGGTAGACATCCCCATAGGCGCCGTTGACCAGCTCGAACCAGCAGCTGTTGAGGCTGGCCGGGTCCCAGACCTGCTGCGCCAGATCCAGGCCCCAGGACTCCAGGGCCCCGAACGCCAGGGTGTGCTGGCGCGGCAGTTCGCCGTCACGGCCGAAATGGAGATGGCGATGCGGCCGCAGGCCCGCGGCCAGGGACTCGGGGATCCCGGCCTGGAACAGGGGCAGCTCGATGAACGCCAGCAGGTCCTGCCCATCCGCGGCGGCCTCCGGCGATCCGCCAGGCAGCTCGCCCAGATCGGCGAGCTGGTCGTGGAGAAAGGCCGCATCGAGGCCCCCGTCCAGGACCAGGGGCCGCCCCTCGGGATCGACCCCGTCCAGACGCCGATAGGCGCGGGGACCCCTGTGCTCCCGCAGCCGGCTCAGGATCCAGCTGGTCTTGCCGCAGCCCGGCGGTCCGGAGACGATCACCACCCCGTTCATGGCGCCACCACACAGGCTTCCAACTGGGCCCGCAGGCAGGAAGTGTCCAGATCCCGGCCGATCGCCACCACCCGCGTGTGGCGCGGACCGCCGGCGGGCCAGTCGGAATCGTCGATGGTGAAGCGCTTGCCGCAGAGGTGGAACAGGTGGCGGCGCTCGCTCTCGCGGAACCAGAGCACCCCCTTGGCCCGGAACACCGTCTCGGGGAGCTGGTTGTCGAGGAAGTCCTGGAACCGGCGCAGATCGAACGGGGCCTCCACCGCCAGAGACACCGAACGGAAGCCCTCCAGCTCGGGGGTATGGGCGTGGTGGTGGGCGTGCTCATGGGCGTGGTCGTGGTGGTGCTGGTGGCCGTGGTGGGCCTGATCGCGCGCAGCCTCTCCGGCCTGCAGGCTCACCAGCCGATCGGTTTCGAACAGGCCCACGCTGAGCAGCATGGCCAGCGGCACCCCGGCGTGGTCGGCGCGCAGCAGGCGGGCGTCGGCCTTGATCGCCCGCAGGCTGGCCTCCACGGCCGCCAGCCGTTCCTCCGCCACCAGATCGCACTTGTTGAGCACCAGGATGTCGCCGTAGACCACCTGGGCCCGGGCGATCGGGCTGGAGTGGGCGGTGGCCTCGAAGTGCTCGGCATCGATCAGGGTGATGATCGAGTCGAGCCGCAACCGGTCGCGGAACTCTCCGGCCACGAAGGTCATGGCCACGGGCAGGGGATCGGCCAGGCCGGTGGTCTCCACCACGATGTAGTCGACCGGATCGGGGCGCTCCAGCACCCGCTGCAACGCCTCCTTGAGCTCGCCGTTGATCGAGCAGCAGATGCAGCCGTTGCTGAGCTCCACCATGGCGTCGCTGGTGGCCACCACCAGCTCGTTGTCGATGCCGATCTCGCCG
Source organism: uncultured Cyanobium sp. (assembly GCA_964492645.1). Taxonomy (GTDB): domain Bacteria; phylum Cyanobacteriota; class Cyanobacteriia; order PCC-6307; family Cyanobiaceae; genus Cyanobium. The sequence goes on from CAZBMT010000005.1 coordinate 24,880, forward strand.
AACTCGTTCACCAGCACGGCGGTGCGTGTCCCCTGCTGGCTGGAGAGGATGCGGTTGAGCAGGGTGGTCTTGCCGGCGCCGAGGAAGCCGGTGAGCACGGTGACGGGGATCGGGACCATGGGGATCGGGGCGGAGAGCCGCTCAGTCACGGACAGGACCGATAACGGTTTTCATTCTGGACCTTCACCGTCCCGCTGCCGCTCCAGCAGGGCCGTCACGCCCCGGTCGGCCATCGGGTGACTCAATCCTTGAACACCCGTTAACCTCTCCATAACACAAACGCCAAGAGTGGGTTGCTATTCATAACGTGCCCCAAACTTGGCCAACCTGATGACCTTCGCGAAGAAGGCCCTGATCCTCTCCGCAGCCGGCTCCCTCACGGCTGGCCTGGCGGTTCCGGTGATCGCCCAGAGCAATTCGATCAACGGCGCCGGGGCCAGCTTTCCGGCTCCGGCCTATCAGCGCTGGGCCGTCGAATTCGCCAGGGAAACCAAGCGGCAGGTGAACTACCAGTCGGTGGGTTCCGGCGCCGGCGTTCGCCAGTTCCATGCCGGCAGCGTCGATTTCGGTGCCACCGATGACATGCTGGATGCCTCCAAGGGTGAATTCACCAAAGGCGTGACCGCCCAGCGCGGTGCCCTGCAGATCCCGATGATGGGCGGCACCGTCACCCCGGCCTACAACAATCCTGGCTGCAAGAATCTCAGGCTCACCCAGCGTCAGCTGGCTGATATCTTCCTCGGCAAGATCCGCACCTGGGATCAGCTGAAGTGCGGCAAGGGCCCGATCACGGTGGTTCACCGCTCCGACGGATCCGGCACCACCGCCGTGTTCACCAATTCCCTCTCCTGTTTCTCGCCCGAGTGGAAGTCGAAGGTGGGGGCATCCAAGGCCGTCAAGTGGCCCGTGGGCGTCGGCGGCAAGGGCAATGAGGGCGTGGCCGGCCTGATCCAGAACACCCCCGGTTCGATCGGTTACCTGAACCAGGCCTTCGTGAAGGGGCGGATCACCCCGGCGGCTCTCCAGAACAGGGCCGGCAAATTCGTTCTGGCCAACGACACCACCGGTGCAGCGGCTCTCAACGGCATCCGCCTGGATGAGCGCATGGGCGGTGAAGACTGCAACCCGGCCGGCGCCAACGCCTTCCCGATCGCTTCCTTCACCTGGGTTCTGGCCTACCAGCGCGGCAACGGCGACAAGGCCGCCACCCTGCGCCAATTCCTCAACTGGGGTCTCTCACCCAAGGGCCAGAACATCGCCCGGCAGCTCGAATACGTGCCCCTCACCGGCGCCGTCCTGGCAAGGGCTCGCGCCGAGGTGGCCAAGATCGGTCGTTGATCCTGGATCCATTCACCCGCCTCCGATGGGTTGAGCCTGGGTGATTGACGATGGGCAAGGGGGCCGCAACCTCCTTGCCCTTTCTTTTTTTCCTGGGTATCCGTGGTCGCCGAGGCGAGACGTCCACTGTCAAGGGGTGTGTGTTCGTGCACTCCCTGAGCGCGTCCCGATCCCTAGGGTCCCTCACAGTGAAGGATGGAAGGGAGGCATGGCCATGCTGAGCCAAAGCAGTCAACTGTTTTTCTCGCCCGATGACTGGGAACAGCTCCTGTTACGTGTGGGTCTGGCGGTGGCGGCGGGGGGTGTGGTTGGCCTTAACCGCGATCGGGTGAGACGGCCAGCCGGTCTGCGGACCTACGTGACCGTGAGCGTCGGATCGGCCCTGTTCGTGATGCTCATCCTCCAATCCGGTGCGGACTTCAACGCCACGAATGCCCTCAGCCGCACCGTGCAGGGCAACACGACGGGTGTCGGTTTCATCGGTGCCGGGGTGATCTTTCAACAGGCCAGGGGCAAGCGGGAGGTCACCCAGATCCGAGGGCTCACATCCGCCGCTGCCCTGTGGCTGACCGCTGGCCTGGGCACAGCCGCCGGCTGTGGCTACTAGCGCCTGACCCTGGTGGGAACCTTCACCACCCTGATCGTCCTCAGTGGCTTCAAACGCATCAAGGACGCGCCTGCCTACAGAATTCATATCAGACGAGAAGTCAGGGGCAGGATGAAGGGATCCCACCAGCAGGAGATCGTTGAAACACAGGCACCTTCGTCATGAATTCCTGTGGCTTGCCAACAGCTGATGGGCTGCCAGCAAGCGGGTTGCCATCCAGGGATCAGTTGCTTCCGGTGACGCCTTCGATCCGGTCCTCGATCTCCTGGTAGATCTCCTGCAGCTGGGCGAT
>CAZBMT010000006.1:0-25001 GCA_964492645.1 uncultured Cyanobium sp.
GCCCAGAACAGTACCACCTACCACGGTGTTCCGCAACCCCTAAATCTGGCCCTGTATTCTCTGGGACACTGCCGGGTGTGGGAGCTGGGATGAGGGTAGGACTGGCCAGGGTCTCCACCAAGAAGGTCACCCAGGACACCTCCATCGAGGGGCAGGTGCGGGACCTGGAGGCCGCCGGCTGTGACCGGGTCCTCGCCGAACGAGCCTCGGCCTACAAGAAGGGGGCGCGCCGGCCGGCATGGGAGGAGCTGTGGTCGCTGGTCGCCTCGGGGGTGGTGACGGAGGTGGTGGTGATCGATCAGAGCCGCCTCTCCCGCAAGGGTGACGACATGGCCTTTCTGGCTGCCTGCGCCCAGCAGGGGGTCCGCGTGCGGGCCCTCACCGGTGGTGAGATCGAGGTGGAGAGCTACTCCGGCTTCATCACCGCCGGGGTGCTTTCGGTCATGAACCAGGCCAGCAGCCGCCTGGTCGGAGCGAAGGTCCGAGACGGTCTGGCCCGGCGCCGCTCCGCCGGTTTCCTCGGCACCGGGAAGCTCCCCTTCGGCTACTGCTCCCAGGACGGCAGGGCTGCTCCCCACCCGACTGAGTTCGCACTGGCCCGGGCCCGCTTCGACGGCCTGATGGCCGCCGGCATGAACATCAACCAGTGGATCCGCGACACCGGCACCGACGTGTCGCACACCGGCGTGCGCAGGTGGTTGGATCACCCCATGCTGCGCGGTTTCGCCCATGGCCAGTGGGGTGCGGTGCCGGCACTGATCACCTGGCAGGAGTGGGAGCAGGCCACCCGCCTGCGGCAGGCCCGGGCCTCAGCGATCGGCCGCACCGCCGGCCGCCTTCGCCTGTTCACCGGGCTGGTGACCTGCCGGGAGTGCGGCCGCGCCTGCCACCGGCAGATGGATGGCGACACGCCCCGCCTGAAGTGCAAGACCCCCAGCTGCAGCTTCTATGGCCGCTCGATCCAAGAGTCCGTGGTGCGGGCCCAGGTGCTCGAGGCCCTGCGCTCCCGCGCCGATGAGCTGGCGGAGCTGGCCGGCGCCCCCCAGCACCAGGAACCGCCGGAGGCAATCGAGCTGCGCTCCCAGCTGCACCAGCTCGAGGCGTTGGAGCGCTCAGGGGTGGCGGGGCTGGCGCCGGCGCTGGCCGATCTGCGCGAGCGGCTGTCGGCTTTGCGGCAGGTGGCCTCAGGCCCTCGCTACGACGGGCTGGAGGCGCTGTTTGCTGCGCCGGGCACGCTTGATCTGGCCACCGATGACGAGCTTCGGGCCATCGTGATCGAGTTCGTCGCCGCCATCCACTTCCTGGGGAACCCCCGGCGGGTGGAGATCACGCTGCGCTAAGGCCCGGGCGGCCACCTGCTGGAGGGCGAGCTTCGCGTTCACAGCTGCGACCTCCCACCATGGGCCTTGATGGCGTCGTCGGGACACTGCCGAATGATCTGGTCGGCGGCCAGCCTGGCGAAGGCAGGATCGTTCATCTCGGCGGACCAGAGGTAGCGGTTGTCTGCCATGCCGATACGGATGGACTCAGGGAAAGAGAGTCCGGCGCCAAGGGCCCGGCAGACCGAGCCGGCGGTGGCCCATGCGGCTGTGGAGACGCTGTAGACCTGCGCCGATGCCGGGGCCGGCAGAAGACAGGCAAGCGCAAGGACGGCAGCTGGAGCCTGGTTGAGTTTCATCGCGGAACGGGGATGGCCCGTACTGGGGATGCCATGGATCGTAGCCGATCCGTCGAACTTGTGTACCATGACACGGACCAGCAACAACCCCGACCCGCTATGTCACGAACTGATCAGGCCCCCCAGCTGCCGGTGCTCCCCCGGGCCTATGCACGCCGCGCTGCCGCCCGGCGAATCACCACCGTCATCCCCCGGCCCAGGCCTGCCAATCAGGTCAGCAAGCAATTCATGGGGGGGGACAACTGCAGCCAGGCGCTAGGCCTGGCTGCCCTGGTCAGCTTTGCCGTGGCGGTGATGACCAGCATGGTGATCTTCTCGATCGTCCGCGACAAGGCTGCCCTCAGCCAGCCCCCTGCCCCCATCGTTGCCCCGTTGCATCCCTGAGCATCAGTGCCAGTCCAGAACAGCCCCGGCTGGTGTTGAACCGGCCGGGGCTGCCTACGTTGGGGGCGTCGATCCTTTCGCCGGCATGAACGAACGCGAGTTTGCAGCCCAGCAGCTGCTGGGGTTCCTGAAGCAGGTAGGCCCGATTGAGGCGGTTTGGGCCATGACCACGGCCCTCGAAGCACTTGAGGCCCTTCCCCACGATCACGTTGCGGCGGCCGCGGCGGCCCTCGACGAATCGATTGCTGAGTTCAGCGAGCTGGCCGAGGCTGCTGAGCTGGCCACCGCCTCTGAAACTCCCCCGGCCGCGGGCGCCGAAGATGATCTTCCCCCGGAAGATGGCACCACCGAGACCGATGACGAAACGGTCGAGGGGGGCTGAAGCCATACCTAGCTTGATGGCAGCCGTGACGCAGCCGTGACGCAGCCGCAGACCCTGCAGCTCGATGCCGTCTATGAAGGCACGACCTGGGAGGGGATCAACTCGGTCACCTTGGAGATGCCGGAAGGCACGCCGCTTGACCTCACCGGCGCGCAGCTGCGAATGGTCTACCGGCGAGTGGGAGAAAGAGCCGAGCGGCTCACCATGGCAGTCGGCTCCGGCATCCAGATCACCAATGCCGCCGGCGGGGTCTTCAGGGTTCTGCAGCAGGTGCTGCCCCTGCCAGCCGGCCTTTACCACTGGGAGATCATCATCACCCTCTCCACCGGATTGATCGTGCCGATCTTTGCTGGCACGCAGGAGATCACCCGAATCGGGATCGCATCATGACCGACATCTCCGCCGTCGTTCAGCTCACCGAAACGGTCCTGCAGGCAACCCTTGGGGGCACCCCCGATCCAGGTGACGGAACAGCTGTGACGCTGGGGGCCAGCGTCGATGACGTGCTGAGTCTGGCGGGCCAGCAGCTGAATGCCGAAGGGCCCGCCGGGGACGTGCTCGTCTTCTGGGACGCCAGTGCCGGCAAGATGACTCACCTCAGCCTGGCGGCTGGGCTGAGCATCACCGGCACGACCCTCACTGTCACCGCTGCTGGGACAGGCACGGTCACCAGCGTGAACATCACCCCGCCGGCGGCGGGGATCACCGTCAGCGGTGGACCGGTCACGTCCTCAGGCTCGATCACCCTCTCGCTGGCCAACGATCTGGCAGCTATCGAGGGGCTGACCACCACCGGCATTGTGCGCCGAACCGGGGTCGACACCTGGACCGCCGGTGGGAATGTGAACCTCGCCACAGAGGTCACCGGGCTGCTTCCCTATGCCAGCCTCTCCGGTGCTCCAAACCTGGCCCTGAAGGCTGACTTAGTCGGCGGCGTCATCCCGACGTCCCAGCTACCGAGCCTCGCGGTCACCGATTTCCTGGGGACCGCAGCGAATCAGGCAGCGATGCTGGCCTTGTCAGGGCAGCGCGGCGATTGGTCCATCCGCACTGATGCCGGCGCCAATGGCGGCACCTGGGTTCTGATCGCCGATGGCGGATCGTCGCTGGCGCACTGGCAGCGCCTCGGGTATCCGATCGCCCCCGTCTCCAGCGTCAACAGCCAGACCGGTGACATCGTCCTGGGGTTTGGCGATGTCGGCGCCGCAAGCGCGGCGCAGGGCGCCCTGGCGGCTTCAGCTATCCAACCCGGAGACCCGGCGCTGAGCGAGCCTCGCGAATGGACGGCCACCACCATCAGTCAGGCAGACGCCGAAGCCGGCACAGCCACAGCCCGTCAAGCATTCACCGCCCAGCGAGTGCGCCAGGCAATCGTGGCCTGGTGGGCGACCATTTCCAGCACAATCGCCACTCTGACCGGCACACAAACCCTGACGAACAAAACGCTCGGCAACCTCCGGGAGACGGTTTTCACGATCACTGACGCCGCAGGATTCCTGATCGATCCGGCTAATGGACCGCTGCAGACTGTGACGCTAGGGGCGAACCGGACCCCATCGTTTGCCAACTTCCTCGATGGGCAAAGCGTCAAGCTGTCCATCAACGATGGTGCAGGCTTTACGATTACATTTAGCGGCGGGCCGGTGACGTGGCTGTTCCCGTTAGGTGGAGCGGCAACGGCGCCAACACTGGCCACGACTGGCCTTACTCACATTGAACTGTGGCGCGAAGGTGCAGTGTTCTATGGCGCCCTGATTGGGTACACGGCATGAGAGGGCACCTCCTGAGGGCGGCAGCACCGCGAGGCATCTTGTGGACGCCGTCGCGGATCACGACGGAGGCGTGGTATGACGCCTCAGATGCCAGCACTGTGACGTTGGTTGGCAGCAAGGTTAGCCAGTTGAACGACAAAAGCGGCAACGCTAGGCACGTCGCACAAAGTACGGATGCGAATAGGCTGACGGTTGTAACAGAAGCTCAAAATGGGCGGAACGTTCTTCGCAGTGCAGCCGCGTTTCTGGGCATGACCCACACCACAAGCGGCGCATTGAGAAGCGTGAGTGGGTGGACGATGTATCTGGTTGCCGCAATCACTACCACAGGGGCAAACACAAACGTTGCAATGGTTGCGACCTCCACCGATACCAGCAGGGCGGTATTAGGTAAGTTTACGCCAAACATGCTGTATGCAGGTGGCAGAAGAAACAACGCCGATTCCTTCGCTAGCACCAGCCTCGTGTCTGGTGCAGACATTGGCACGGGATACAACGTGCTGGTCGGAAATGCCAACTACACGTCAACGACTATATTCACAAGGCTAAACGGTGCGACGGAAAACACGAACTCATCATGGCTGACAAGTGGATCAACGCCTGCCGATGCCGGGACTATCTCAATTATGAACAATACGGCGCTATCCATTGACGTTCGTGGTGACTTTGGCGAGATGGTTCTTCTTGCAAGCTCTGCAACACAGGCCACAACGGAACGCATAGAGGGCTACCTAGCCCACAGGTGGGGCCTAACTGCATCATTGCCTAGCAACCATCCATTCAAGACTTTGCCTCCAACGCTATGACCTACGCCATCATTGCTGGTAACACGATCATCGACCACGGCCCTGCCAATGTGCTGTGGCCTGATGCGCTATTCCCGACCAGTGGGCCTAATGCGGACTTCCTTATTGAAGCGGGAGCTGTGCTGATCCGCAGCGATGCACCCTACGACCCGGAGACGGAAGTCTTGCAACCTGCAGAGCCGTATCTGCTGGGCGGGATGGTGTACAACACCGTTGCCGCGCCGATGCCTGCCCCACCGCCGCCAACCCCACAATGGGTCGCTTTCGGCGCCGTGCTGCTGGCCGATCCTGCCATCAACCAGATGCTGGGGACTGCGCTGACAACTGCCCCGGCGGTTGCCATGAGCATCAGCGTGGGCCTGGGGAAGGCCGCCGATGGTGATGACCGAGTGTTCCGCGTGTCGTGGGCAGGCGCACAGTCGCTGGGGCTGATTTCTGCCGAATTGGTTGAGCACGTTCAGGCGATGGCCGCCGCGTACAACCTCCCTCCCGATTTCATCGCAGCCCTGGCCCCTGCAACCCCCTGAGGCACCATGAGCGACGACTTCCCCGACGACTACCTCACCGCTCGCATCCCCGTCAGCAAGGCGGGCGAGATCGCCCATTTGCTGGGCCGGATTGAGCAGACGCTGATCGAGATGCGACGAGACATCCAGGAGGGGACGAGGTTTCAGGCCGAGCTGGCTGGGCGGGTGGAAAAACTTGATGGGCGGGTGGGATCGCTGGAAAGCGACCGTTCGTTACGGGTGAGAATCGGTCGGTTTTGCGTGATGGCGGGCTTTGCACTGCTGCTCCCGGCCATCAATGCCGTGGATCGGGTGCACCAGTGGTTTGATGCCGTCGACAAAACCTGTTTCCCTAAAGGGTGATGAACATCATGAAAGCATTTATTGGCATTCCGGCCTCGGCATGGCTGGCCATCGCAGGGGTCGGATTCACCTTGCGTTGCGAACTGAGCCCGACGTTGCCCGGTGGGTGGCCGACGTGCTGGGCGATCGGCGGGACGGTGGCCGGCGTGCCATTCGCCAAACGGCTGACTGAGAAAGCCGGTTTCGTGGACGGCTACTGGACCCCCAACCCTGCGCTAAGGAGGAGAGAGGAAGAGGACCAGGCTTGAACGGCAAGCGCAGTGGCTGACCGGCCCATACTGACCCCAGAGCGCAACGACCCTGTGGACCGACGAACGGAGATGGTTCAGCTGGCCACCGAGCTGCTGAGTGAACAGATCAGGCCGGTCAGGATCGTGTCGATCTCGGACGCCGGCGGTGAGCCGCAAGGCGAGTTCGTCTCGAACCAGCAGCGCTTCACCTTCAAGTTCACCAAGAGCGGCATGGTCACCTACCAGCCCAAGGCCCAGGGCGGCGCCGGCCGGGAGGACAGCAGCGTCACCCCGGACGACCTGCAGGCCCGGATCGCACGCATGAAAACCCTCTTGGGAGCATCCCGATGAACTGGCTCGATGGGCTGCTGGAGCCCCTGCTGGATCGGATCGCCCTGAAGCTGGCGAACAAGGTCCGCGCCCAGCTGAATGGCTCGATGGATTCCGCGCTGGATCGGGCGGAAGAACGGATTGATACGGCCTTCGAGGGGCTGGAGGAGCGGCTGCTGGCGGCCGCCAGCAAGGCCATGGAGGACGTCCTGCGGCAGGCCACAAAGCCCATCGCGGACCTGAAGGCGGCGGTGGCGCCGGTCCTTCAGCTGCAGCAGCAGGCACTGGAGGCGGAGAAGCTCCGCAGTGAGGCCTGGGCGCAAGCCGCACAGATCCAGCGGCAGGCGATGGATGCGGCAGTGTCCCCGGGAAAGCCGGCCCTGGAGCTGCAGCAGCAAATCGAGGCCCTGGGGCCGAAGCAGGTGCAGGCCGCCGCAAAGGAAGCCGGCATGATCCCTGCTGAGCAGGCCAGCGAGGGGATCGCGGTCGCTGCACAGGCTGCAAGGGTTGGCGCGGAGGATCAGCTGCGCAGCCGCTATGTGCCGGCCCTGGAGCTCCAGCAGAAGCTGCGCGATCTCGCCGTCATGGACATGCAGACCCCGCCCGTGGTGGCGGAAGCCCTGTTGCGGCCCCGACCGAGGCGGGAGCGCCCTGATCGATGAGCCGTCACCAGGCTCTGCAGGATCGCCTCTCGGCCATCGAGGCCCAGCTGTCGGTCCCACCGGCCCGGCAGACCCTGCCCCGACGGCCGGCGGCCCTTCGGCATGACGCCACCGACCTGGTCTCCCCGGTGCTGCAGCAGCTGCTGGCGGAGGTGCTCCCCGGCGCACTGGTGCTCGACTGGCGGCAGGACGGTCCCGTCCATGCCGGCCGGATGGCGGCCGAGGGCCTGGTCTACCGGTTCCGTGTCGATGCCGCCGGCGTCGGCTACCGGCCCGCCTGGGAAGGCATTGGCGAGCGGGGGTGGGGCCTGCGTTCCGATTCGTTCCTCCAGCTGCGGGCCCCCGCCGCCCGGATGGACTTCCGCCGCAGCACCGGCCAAAAGCGGAAATGCGCCACCGGCTACAGCTGCGGCAACGCCTGCATCTCCCTCCAGAAGGAGTGCAGGATCGCCCCCCGTTCAGCGATCGGGAAGGGCCGCCTGCGGCGCCTCCAACAGCTGGCGGCCGCCGGTGACCAGTCGGCCGGCAACACCGCCAGCCAGGTGATGGCCTCCCGCGGGGCGGCCGCGGCGGCGCTGCAGAAGGACCGCACCACCCAGCGGGTCCAGAAGCTGCTCGAGCGGCCGGAGATCGCCGAGTTCCTGCGCACCGGCAAGATCCCGACCGGGGCCAACAGTTCCACCGAGCCGGGCACCGTCCGGGAGATGAAGCCCGGGGAGATCGCCTTCGACCCGTCCCGCTTCCAGTACAAGCTCAACGCCACCGCCACCACCGGCGAGGTCGGCAGCCTGTCGGGGGTCCGCAAGTGGGACGCCAACCTTTCCGGCGTGATGTCGGTCTGGAAGGACCCAGGGGACGGGAAGGTCTACGTGATCAATGGCCATAACAGGTTGGCGTTGGCCAACCGCCTGGGGGCGGAGGCCGTCACCGTGCGGTTCCTGAAGGCGGCCAACGCCACCGAGGCCCGGGCGATCGGCGCCCTGCAGAACATCGCCGAGGGGGCCGGCTCCCCCATGGACGCCGCCAAGTTCTTCCGGGACACCGGCATCAGGAGCCAGCAGGACGTGGAGGCCCGGGGCCTGCCCCTGGGCAGCGGTCAGGCCGAGAAGGGCCTGCGCCTCAGCAAGCTGCCCGGTGACGTGTTCAACGCCGTGGTGAAGGGTGACCTGTCGGTGAACCGCGGAGCGATCATCGGCGGCAGCGGCCTCGATGACGCGAAGCAGCGGGAGGTGTTCAAGATGATCGGCTCCCGCAAGGCGATCACCGATCAGACCCTGCAGGAGCTGGTCGAGCACGCGGCCGCCAGCGTGCAACGCACCCAGACCACGATGAGCCTGTTCGGGGAGACCGAGGAGGCGAAGGACAACCTGGTCACCCGGGCCAAGCTCGCCGCTTCCCTGAAGGCCAAGATCGCCCGCGAGAAGCGGCTCTTCTCCACCGTCAGCAAGGCCAAGGCCGCCAGCAGCCTGACGGAGAAGGGCGGGAACGTGATCAACCAGGAGCAGAGCGCCAAGGTCGCCGGCGAGGCCAGCGAGGCCCTGGGGGTCTTCGAGCGGCTGAAAAGCTCCGCCGGCCCGATCAGCTCCGCCCTCAACCGTGCCGCCGATCGGGTGGAGGCAGGCGAGGCCGAGGCCACGGTGCGGAAGGAGCTGGAGCGGGACGTGTTCGAGGCGGTTCAGGCCGAGCTGGAGGCGGTCGGGCTGCGCAAGCGGCGCCGGGCAGACACCCTCGATCCCCGCCTGGACGGACCGGAACCGTGCAAACCGTGCAACCCCCGGGAACCTGCATGGTCTGCACGGTTCCAGGCCGACGATCTCGAGGCCCGCCTGGATGCCCTGCGGCGGAAGTGCAGCACCGGCTACAGCTGTGGCAGCGCCTGCATCAGCCTGCGGAAGGAGTGCCGCACCAGCCCCCGGAGCTCCACCGGAAAGGAGCGGCTGAAGCGGCTGCTGGCCCTGGCCGGTGGCGGCAAGGTGCCCCAGCGTGGCATCGCCCCGGTGCGGGCCCAGGAGGCGGCCCAGCTGGCTGCTGGTATCGGGCAGCAGCGGAGCACCAAGGCGGCACAGCTGCGGACGCTGCGCCAGATCAGCTCCGATGATCCGGGCATGACGCCCCGCGCCCAGCGGCTGCTGGACCTCGCGAAAAAGCAGCTACAGGGCAAAGGAAAGACACCCGCCACCAGCAAGACACCGGACACCTTCACCGCCGATGAGGCCATCGCCCTGCAGGTGCTGGGCAACAACAAGCTCAAGTCCGACCGTGCTCGCGTGGCTGAGATGGTGCGCCTCGGCGTCAAGCCAGACACCGACATGGTGCAGCTGATCGGCAGTGCCCGGGAGAAGCTGGGTGGCAAAGATTGGTGGAAGCCTGGGAGCGGCTGGAAGGACAAGCTGAAGCGCTTCGCAGAGGCAGCGGCCGATCCCAACAACTCCGTGCTGACCAACCCCGGCCGCGAGGATCCCGGCCTGGCCCCCAAGGCCAAGGAGCAGGGACTCAGCGCCCAGGACGTGACCACCAGCAAGCAGCAGGCTGCTTTTGCCCGGCAGCAGCAGCAGGCTGCCCATGCCGCCGGCGATCAACGCGGTGCTCAGGCCTGGCGCAAGGAGGAGCGCACCGTGGAGCGGAACCGCCTGGCCACCGCCATCAGCAGCAGCAAGCAGAGCCAGAGCTCGCTGTTCGGGGTCACCGAATACGACGAGACCATGCCGCTGTTCAAGGGACAGCCCGCCAGCACCCCCAGCACCGGCGGCAGCCTGGCCGTTCAGTCCGGCGGTGGAGCAGCCGCCCGGCCCACGGCCGCGCCTGCCTCCAAGCCCGGCAGCATCGCCGGGGCACTCAGGCAGTCCATGGAGGCCATGAAGGCCGCCGACATCCGGCAGATGGGGATGATCGCTGAGCAGCTCTTCGAGGCCGGCTGGACGATCGATCGCCGCACCCGCTACCGGGGCATGAGCAAGGACGAAGCCCGCGAGAAGTTCAAGGCCGAGTTCGCCCAGAAGATGCAGGCCCAGGCCAGCTCCCCCGAAGCCGCCGCCCAGGCCGCGGCGATGCGCAACCGCGCCGGCGCCTCCGGCACTGTCTCTGGCGCCCTGAGGAGCGTGCTCGAGGACATGAAGGCCCAGGACAAGCGGCTGGAGGATCTCCAGCGGCAGACGATCGAGCTGCGGAAGCAGGCCGAGGAGCACTTCGGCGGCCAGGGTGGCGAGGATCCTTCCCTGGGTGGTGGCCGGCCGCGGCGGCGCCTCGGCGGCGGCCGCCGGGATGCCGACATCCTCGACGCCCTGCTGCAGCGTTGCGCCACCATGGGCCGATGACCAGCCCCGCCCCCGCTACCCCCCAGGCCCCCCGCAACGATGGCGAGACCATCGACTGGGCCAACGTGGCCGTCGAAACCACGGTGATGCTGCGACTGCAGGAGGCCCCTCCGGTGGCCGCGGCGCGCAGCAAGCGCAAGCCCCGCTGATTAGAGCCCCAGCAGCAGGGCCGGATCAATCGCCAGCAGCAGGCAGATCGATCGGAGCTGGCCCGGGTTCGGATCGCGCTCGCCTGAACACCAGCGACTGACGGCGCTGCGGTGAACCTCCAGCTGCTCCGCCAGCTGCTGCTGGCTGACGCCCCGCTGTCGCATGATCACGCCCAAGCGTGCACCCAACAGCCGGCGAACCATCGCGTCTGGCAGGAGTGTCGCCATGGTGCGTTTATGGCATCAACGCCTTCAACATAAGGCTGGCGGCTACAAGTTACCGACAGATCCTTTATGGGTGTTCGCCTTGGTTGGACCGGGAGAACTGAAACGCCTGCCTTTGGCCTCTGAGGTGTCAGCAGGAAGCCATAGCGGCATCGGCTCCCATGGGGAGCCAACGTCAACGTCTCTGCCGTTGCAGTTTCGTTTCGATCGTTCCAACATCACGGGCAACTGGGTGGAGACCCCAGAGGGTTTCCTGCACATTCGTGCGACCTTCGCCCGGACTGGTTGCCAGACCTACCGCAACCCGGACGGCTCGCAGCGTGTCGAGTACCGCCCCGAGTCGGAGGTGGCCCGCCAGGACAGCCTGCTGTCCCTCGGCGGCCTACCGGTGACGCTGGAGCACCCGCCCCAGCTGCTCACCCCAGACACGGCCCGCCAGTACCAGCGGGGGGCCTCCGGCACCCAGGTCCACTACGACAACGGGTTTGTGCACGGCACTGTCGTGCTCACTGACCGTGAGGCCATCGAGGCCGTCAAGCGCGGCGATGCCACCGAGCTCTCGGTCGGTTACCGCTGTGAGTACGACGCCACCCCAGGCGTTGCCCCGGACGGCACCCGATACGACGGCGTGCAGCGCGCCATCAGTGGCAACCACCACGCCGTCACCCGCAAGGCGAGGGCCGGGTCGGAGGTGCGCCTGCACTTCGACTCCGCCGACGGCGACGACCAGCCGATCGTCGCGGTTTCCGCCGATCTCATCCCTTCTTTCGAGGACACCTCCATGGCCACCGCCAGCCAGCCCGCCGACCGCACCGACATGAAGCCCCCCGCCGAGAAGGCCTCTGCCAAGCCCAAGGCCAAGGACGAAGACGAGATGGATGAGGAGATGGAAGAGGAGGAGGAAATGGACGGCTACGACATGAGCCACAAGAAAGGCCGCAAGGATTCCGTCCCCCCCGCCGGCAAGACCGTTCCCTGGGAGGTCTACAAGGCCACGGTCGACGACCTGGCCGCCGCTGAGCTGCGTTTCGACACCCTCTCCGAGCAGCTTGCCGAGCTGGAGCAGCTGGTGGCCGAGCGGGCCGATTCCGCCCCTGAGCCTGATCCCGAGCTGATCAACCAGCTGGTGGCCGAGCGGGTCGACGTGCTGGAAAAGGCCGCCGAGCTCACCGGCAAGCGGGACCGCCACGACGGACTCTCGAACCGTGAGGTGATGGAGCTGGCCCTCGAGGCCGCCGAGGTCCGGATCGATGGTCTCCAGGACCGCAGCGATGAGTACGTCGCCGCCCGCTTCGATGCCGCCTACGAGGCCGCCGAGAAGGTGCCGTATGAGCCCAACGCGGCCGCCCTGCTGGCCCGCCAGCTGGAGGGGATCACCACCGGCCCCCGCACCGACAGCACCGGCGATGGAATCGCGGCTGCTGCGGCTGAGCACCAGCAAGCGCTGGCCAACGCCTGGCAGGCCACGGCCACCAGCTGACCACCTCCCCGCCCCGATCCACCCCGCCCCTTTGCATCCGTCCCATGGCCCAGACCTACACCAACAACCCCGGCACCGGCCCCCAGACCGGCGTGGGTCGCGACTACCCGATGCAGCTGGCCATCGGCCGCATCGGTGAGCTGGCGGACATCAGCCACAGCACCATCATCAGCGGCAACAACGAGACCGCCAGCCGGATCCCCTTCGGTGTGCCCCTGGTGCGCAACGGCTCCGGCGTCCTGCCCAACTCGGTGCAGGTGGCGTCCGCCGCCGGCGCGATCCTCGGCCTCTCGGTTCTCACCGATGTGCATGAGGTGGCCCACCGCACCGCCGCCGTTCCCTACGCCGAGGGCATCGAGCCCAACGATGCAGTGAACATCCTGAAGGTCGGCGCGATCTACATCGAGACCTACCAGGCCGTCGCCCTCGGCGCTGCTCTCCGGTACTTCAAGTCCGGCGCCAACGCCGGCAAGTGGGGCACCACCGCCAGTGCCGGCAACAGCCTTCTGCTCTCGGCTGGCAACTGGGAGATCGAGAAGCCTGCCGCCAGCGCGGGCCTGCTGGTGCTGCGGATTAACGCCCCTGGCGCCCTGACCTTCACCGCTGACTGATCCCCTTCCCCCTGACCCCCTACCCCCCCTGCCCCCTTCCGGAGACGACCAATGAGCCACCGCATGGACAACGCCTACGAGTCGGGGGCGTTCCTGGCCGACCAGCTGCAGCACATCATCCCTGGCGTGCTGCGCAAGCCCTACGCCGAGATCGTCTACCCGAAAATCTGCCCCGTCAGCTTCGAGGTGAACCCCGGCGCGACGTCGATCAAGCGGACGATCTGGGATCGAACCGGCAACTTCGACCTCATCTCCGACGCGGCCGATGACCTGCCGCGGTCCGGGGTGAAGGTCGGGGAGATCGTTAATGAGATTCGCGAGTTTGGCGGCGCCTTCGACTACACCCAGTCCGAACTGCTCTCGGCCAAGATGGCCGGCGTAGCGCTGACCACCGAGCGGGCCGATGCGGTGCGTGACGCCTACGAGCGCCGCAACAACATCACCTGCCTCTTCGGTCGGGCCGGCACCGGCCTGCGCGGGATGCTCAACCACCCCGCCATCGACCGTGTGGTGGTGACCGGCAACAACTCCGACGCCTGGTTTAACGACGCCAATACCACGCCCCAGCAGATGCTCGATCTGCTGAACTTCGGCGTCACCCAGATGCGGGTCAACTCCAAGCAGGTGGAGCAGCCCAACGCTGTCCTGATGAGTGAATCCGATCACCGGATCGTCTCCACCACCTGCCGCTCCTCCACCGACAACACGACGGTGCTGGAGCTGTTCCTGAAGATGAACCCGGGGATCACCTCGGTGGAGCCGATCAACGAGCTGGATCCGGCCAACAGCGGCGGCAACCTCACCGCCCGGCGAATGCTCTTCTACCGGAAGGATCCGACCAAGGGCAAGTTCCACATTCCCCTGCCCCTCACCTTCCTGCCGCCCCAGCCGAAGAACCTCAAGTTCGTGGTTCCCAGCATGTCGAAGATCGGCGGGTTCATCCCCGACTTCCCCCTGGCCTTTCTCTACATCGAGGACGGCGGCTGATCCCGGCTGATCCCCTCTACCCACCTCCCCTCTCCCCCACCGGTTGTCCATGACCACCAGCACCCCTCCCGCTCCCACCACGCAGGCCACCTCCACCGACCCGGTGGAGGCCAAGACCAGCGGCCGGAAAGCGAAGGCCCCCGACAGCACCGAGCAGCTCGCGGTGATCTTCACCCCCGAGATCGGCGAGGCCACCCTCCAGTCCTGCCGCGGTGGCTCCCTGGCCTGGGCCTTCGGGCCCCTTTCCAACCCCACCACGCTGCGCATCAACCCCGGGCTCAACGCCCCGGTGTCGCGTGAGCTGTGGGAGAAGGCGAAGGAGCGCCCCGACACCCAGGTGTTCATGGGCCGGGGCCTGATCCAGGAGATCGAGCTGGCCAAAGGCGCCACCACCGCCGACGGCGATCTCTCCATTGCCGCCGTCCCCATCCCGGTGGCGATCCGGCTGATCTTCGGCTGCCGCAACACCAAGCAGCTGGAGCAATGGCTCCGCAAGGAGGACCGTCAGCAGCTGCGCGAGCGGATCGCTGCACGGATCCAGGAGATCAACGACGGCAAGCCCTGAGCACGATGGCCGCACCCACCCTGTCCGAGTTCCTCGATCGGTTCCCTGATCTGGCGGTTCACACCGTGGCCCAGCTGGAACAAGCGCTGGCCACTGCCGGCCGCCGCTGCAGCGAGGAGGTCTGGGGCGAGCTGCACAGCGATGGGGTCGGCCTCTACGCCGCTCACCTCATCGCCGCCAGGGTGCGTGAGGTGGGGGCCCAGGTGGGCCAGGCCGCACCCTCCGCCGGCAGCGGCATCGAAGCCACCTACTACGGGCAGCAGTTCCTGGAGCTGCAGTCCTGCCTTCCGCTCACCACCGGCTTCATGGTCTGATGACCTCCACCCCCCAGCCAGCCTCTGCCTACGGCAACATCGCCAACGCCACCCTGGCGTTCGAGGTGGCCGGCGCGACCCTCACGGTGGAACCGGAGACCGGCAACCAGGTTCCGGCCACGGAGGTGATCAACTACCTGGCGGCCCTGCGGATCAACCGCTCCCGCTGGGAGAAGCAGGTGGGGGTGGATGAGAGCACCTTCCCCTGCACCGGCCGGCTGCTGAGCCCCGCCACCCTCGATCCCCGCATCGTGGGGGGCAGCAAGGCCGCGGCGGTGATCAACGGCCGCCGGGGCCGCTTCGAGCTGCAGGAGGACCTGGGGGCTCCGTTGGGGGCCATCCCGCTGCTCCGCCAGCAGATCAACGGCACCTTCAGGGTCACCGGGGGCCGCGGCGATGGATGAGCAGCTGCTTCGCGAGGTGGTGAAGGAGGCCTGGGAGCGGTTCAGCGCCCATGTGGACTCTGAGCTGTCCCGGCACATCACCGAACCGAAGTGGGACTGGCCCCGTGGGGAGAGCCCCCGGGACATCGTCGACACCAACGACCTGCGCAACAGCCAGCAAATGGAGATCGACCCCCGCCCCGGGGTGATGATCACCAAGTACCGCTACGAGGGGGCCAAGCATGCCCCTGCGGTGCATGACGGCGCGGTGTTCAAGGCCACCGACGCTGAGGGCAACCCGCGCACCATGCCGGCCCGGCCCTGGACCCGTGAGCTGCTGAAGGACCGCCAGCGGCTGCAGACCACCTTCAAGCTGCACTTCACCCTCTCGGCCAAACGCCGGGGCCTCGGTGGCAACCGCGGCGGGGCTCCGGCGCCGGCCTTGCCGCCGGCTGGAGGTGCATCGTGACCCAGGCACGTTGCCAGGTGGAACTGGGCGCCACCGTCCGCCAGGTGGCCGACGAGCTGCGCGCCCTGTTCGGCCCCCTGCTCGGCGTCTACAAGCGCCCCAGCGGCCCGGACATCCAGGCATTCTGGACGGTGGGGAAGGGCCAGGTGCGGCCCAGCTGGACCGCCACCGGCATCGAGGCGGTGCTCACCAACGCCCCGGAGCGGGAGACCCTGGGCCGCCCCACCCGGGTGATGGCCACGATGCGGACCTGGACCCTCACCTTCACCCAGTTCGACACCAGCAGCGACCTCGAGGAGGTGCGGCTGCTGGCGTTCCGCGCCTGGCCGACGGCCCAGCAACGTCATCAGCCACAGACTGATGACACCTACGAGCGGCTCATCCTGGAGTTGCCCGATCCGGTCCTGATCGCCTCGCTGGCTCCCTCCGGTTGATCCAGCAACCGCCCCCGCCCATACCCTCCCGCCCCCCGACATTCCAAGGACAACGCCATGACTGACTTCGCGATCGGGCAGAGCTTCATCAAGGCGCATCGGAGCATCCTGTTGATGACTCCGCTGCGGAACCCCTGCCGCTACTTCGCCACCCGCGATAGCTCCGGCTTCATCACCCGCCCCACCCTCGACCCTGGCGACTGGGCGCGGGAGCTGCAGACCGTCAAGCAGGTGTCTTTCTCGGTCAACAACAACGACCGGAAGTTCCGCCTGATCGGTGACGACGGCTGGAGCGACTCCCTCACCACCGGCCGCGACGTGAGCGCGAGCTTCGACACCTACTTCTCCAAGGCCATCGTCCAGGCGGCCACCGGCACCTGCCCTGAGTTCCGGGGCAACTACAGCGAGGAGTTCGCCCTTGTCGAGCGCGCCCGCTATGAGGACGCGGACGGCAACGACAACGAGGTCTACATCGAGATGTTCAAGGAGCTGGGCCGCGCCAACGGCACCAGCGGCGACTTCATCTACGACTACGCCGGCTTCAACGCCACGCTCCTGAACTACAGGGAGCCCCAGGTCGCCGACGACCTGGTGAACGTCACCTTCGAGGGGATGTCCCGTGGCCGTGCGGTGTTCGGTCGGTTCAACTCCGGCTCTGCTCCCCTGGCCACCGGCGTGATTCAGTCCGTGATCCTCGCCACCGCCCCCGCCAGCGGCGTCCGCCGCTACGCGGTGGTGCCCGCCGACAACGCCTCGGCTGTCGTGGTCAGCGCCAACCAGACCGTCACCTACACCAGCGACGGCACCATCGCCCTCACCCAGCTGGCCCTGGGTGCAGCCGATGGCTCTGGCTTCCGCCTCGAGCTGGCTTCCACCGGTGCCCGCATCCCTGCGGTGGTCACCCTGGCCTCCAACGTGGTCACGATCAACCCGGTCAACGACCTGGCCGCCGGCACCATCTACCGCCTGGTGGTCCGCGACGGGGCGATCACCCAGGCGGTCGACGCCAACCTGGTGGCCAGCCCCACCGGCATCCGCCGGCCGCTGGCGGGCTTCTCCACCACATTCCGCACCGCCTGATTCAGCAGCGGCTGCAGCGAGACCGGGGCCCTGTGGGGCCCCTTTTTTCATGGGCCCATGCCTTCCAGCGGCTTGGCGAAGGCGGTGATGATCGAGCCGACGATGGCAAAGCCCCCGGATCGTGCATCTGACGGCGTCCAGGGGGAGAAGGCGGCGCAGAGTGAGATGGCGAGCGCGCCGGAAAGCACCCAGAAACGCCACTTGATGTGTGGGTTCGTCTGGACTCGGCCAGGGGCCAGCGCCGTTGCCAGGCTCTGGGTCTCGGTGGCGCCAGTCGTTGCGGCAGGGGGATCGATGGGATCCTCGGTCAAAGCCCGACCAGTTCTCGGACGTTCCGGCCAGGCTCTTGCAAAAGGACCTTCCCTTGCTTCAGCTCGATCTCCTTGGCCAGCTTGTAGAGGCCGACGGCACGGCGAAACACCTCTGCACGACTCATGTGGCTCATGGTTGCCACCTCATCGAGCTGCTGAGCCAGTTCAGGGCTCATGTGGACGTCAAAGCGCCTGTCGAGAACGGCCATTGCGGTGCTGGGGAGCGTGGCCCCCTGAAGGGGTGCCCCCATCCTACGGGGATTTCCAGAAGGGGATCCGGCAGTTCTCCGTACCGACGACACTCTCCGTGACGGGACCGGCCTGCCTGAGTGGTCCTGCTGAGAGGGCGCCACGCAAGGGGCATGAGTCGTCTGTACGGAAGAATGCCGTAACGTGATATCCACAGCTCCCCAGTTGAACCCCCATGGCTGACACCCGGTTTGAGGTGCGCCTCAACGACAAGCTCGCCCAGGACTTCGATGCCATCGCCGCCGAGGCGGGGCTGACCAGGGCTGATGTGTTCCGTCGCGCCATCGCGCTCTACCGCGAGGCCAAGCGGGCCGAGATGGCCAACGGGCACGTCATCATCCGCAGCAAGGAGGGCACCGAGCAGGAACTGGTCTCGTTCTGATGCCGAGCGCTGCCCAGCCCAATCCTCGACCCATTCCATGTCCACCACCAAAAGCACCAGCCGCAGCCGTAAGAAGCTCGACAGATTGCTCATTGAACAGCAGATCGCGGGCTTGCTGGCCAAGGGACCTCCTGACGCTGCAGCGTTGCTTGCTTTCGCTGAGTTCGTGCATGGGAAACCTTTCCCGGAGCCAGAGCTGACAATGGCTCAACTCAAGGCAGAGGTGTGTCAGGTGTTTGGCTGCAAGACAACGACAGAACTGCGCAAGTCGAGTGAGTTCAAACTTGCCATGACAGGCAGAAGCGTGGATCTTAAGACAAAAGCGGATTGGCAGAAGCTGTATCGCGAGTGGGTCGGCCTGCTTCAGTCTGAGCGTGGTGGTACCGGACCTACCCACATCAATGGCATCGACGTGTTGGAGAACTTTCGCCCTTGGCACGTCTTTAACCTCAAGCCCGCCACCGCAACAGCTGATGACATCAAGGAAGCGTTCCGACGATTAGCCAAAGACCACCATCCCGATGCTGGCGGCGATCCCCGGGTCATGGATCGTTTGGTGAAGATGCGTGATTCGCTGCTGGCTTTTCGCTGATGACTGCCAATAATCCTGCCGGTGGCTCCAGAAAAGAACGTGCGTCCTTCTCAGACAAGGAAACGGCGAGGTTGCTTAACATTACCGTTGTAAAGCTGTATCGGATATGCCGGTTTTTCGATTCAGACCCCAACGACGAATGGGATCTAGTCCAGGGGGAATTTGTTGATTATGCCCCGGGTCAAGCCAAGAAGCTCCGTTTCTATGAAGAAGGAGTAATGGCAATTGCAAAGTACTTAGAGAAGACCGAAGGCGATAGCTTCATGGGTAAAATCAATGAGTTCTTTACCCATCATCGCGCTCGTGTCACAAGGGCGTTGGTGACACGGCGCATTGTCCAGGTTACTCAGGATCGGTCAGCATTTGAGATACAGGGAGACCTGATCTTTCTAGACCAGCGAGCATTGGTCAAAGTGCTGGGCACCAACGGCAGGGGCATGGCAAGCACAATCCGTCGGATAGAGGAGGAAAGCGCGGCTGACAAAGGCGCTGAAGGACTTAAGAAAGGGGAACACTTCGAAGATTTTGAAGGTAAAGACAGACGACACTGGAGTCAGCTTGGCCTGGTCCGTCTGGCCAAAACCATGCACGACAAAGGGAGGATAACCAGTGCGCGGAAGTCTTGGGTTAAAGCAGTTGAAGATGTTGGGGAGGAGTGTTTGCGGGCACAGATGAGGTTTATTGAAAGCCACGAATCCTGCATTAGGTCGGCAAAAGCCAGAGCGCGTGCAAAAGCCGCTGGTAAATGCGCTGTGACGCAGCAGAAGCAAAAGCAATCTGACCCAAACCCGATTGTGCTTGATGTTCATCACCTCTTTGATGCAGCCTCCAGGCCAGACCTGGCCGCTTTAGATGAAAATCTAATCGTCATCTCATCTGCTCTGCATTCCAGCTTTCATCAGTGGATGGCCGGCAGCCCATGCACTCCGGAAGACTTCGTGGATTATTTGCTCGCTAACGAACTCACTCATTTCCAGGGGAGTCCAAGCACCCAAGCCCGACAGGAGCAGCGTCTCCAGAAACTGATCTACCAGTTGGAGCAGCTGCAATCCAAGTATGAGGGGAACCGTCTGCTTTATTGACATCTCCCATGGTGGTGGCCTGCGAATGCAAGACCTTGCCAGAAGCAGGGGCTTCTCCATGGCGCTCCCGTAACCTGCGGATGGGGTCGGCCCTACCCGCAAGGATGGGCGCCGGGGGTGGTGCGTGTACGGCGCCACCTGGGCTCGGTATCGGAGGCCCCACCCCTTGACAAGGTCAGAACTGGTGTACCTTAAACCAACTCGGTAGCGATGCCGGGCTCCGTACATGCCCGCTTCGAGCGGGAGCTATCCCATGAACAGCACCCCTGCCCCCCTGGGGCTGGATTGCCGCACCTGGAACGGTGTGGAGATTCGCCGTCGGCCTTCCGACGGATTTGTGAACGCTACAGCCATCTGCAAGGCCAATAATCGCGAGTGGTTCACTTACGCCCGTAGCAAGCGCACAAGGGAGTATGTCGAGGCACTGGCGGCTCAGATCGGTTGCAGCGCAGGCGTACCGCAATTCTGCGGTACGGGAACTGGCTCAATCCCCGGCCTGATTGAGACCATCCAAGGCGGCCCCCCGCACCTGCAGGGCACCTGGATCCACCCACGCCTCGCGGTGGACCTCGCCCGCTGGATCTCCCCCGCCTTCGCCGTGTGGATGGACGGCTGGTTCCTCGAGGACTTCGCCCCCCGGATCGCTGGCAACCGCACCACAGCCCCCGGGGCCATGCCAAAGCCCCAGCAGGAGAAGCCCGTCTACATGGTCGGCGGCCCTGGGGTCTACGTCCCCGGTGCCGAAGCCTTCACGGCGCCCTTGACCGAGATCCTCGATGCCTACACGAGCGAGAAGGAGGCCGAGTACGACGCCCTCCCCCGGCATGAGAGGCTTCGCCCCTTCCGTTCCCCCCGCTTCGCGACGAAGTGCTTCCTGGAGTGGTTCGTCGCCAAGCACGGGCAGCTGGTGCTCTCTCCCGCCTCGATCGGCATCCCTGTCGGAGCGGTGGCCGCCCCTCCCCGGCCACCGGCACCGCCGGCGCCCGCACCGCAGCCGCCACGCGACCACCAGGCCCCGGCGCCAGCAGCCGCACCCGCTCGGCCGCCGCAGGCTGCGCAGCGCTTCCAGCCCGGCGACCTGATCACCGGCCCCGAGCTGGCCCATCTGCTGGGCATCAGGCCCGGCACCCTCAACCAGTGGGCCTCCGAGCACAACATCGGCACGGAGCGCGATGGCTGGCGCCTCATCGGCCGCGGCAAGCTCTCCGCCGGAAAGCTCTGCTGCAGCACCTACCCGCCCGGCTGTGCCAGCTGGCTGTTCATGAAGGTCTGAGGCTCAACAATCCCCAGGGCCCGGGCATCCCCCGGGCCATCACCTCATCCCCTTGCAAGCTCCCTATGCCCGTCCTTCCCCTCTGGTCCTCCCCTCCCCCTGCCGAGTGGGAGGCCACCATGCGTGCCGAGCTGGAGGTGCTCCGCTCCACCATCCTCCGGGTGGGCCTGCTGGCTGCCGGCATGGCCTGCACACCTGAGGAGCGGGCCCGGCTGGAGCTGCTGGCCCACGAAGACCCCCAGGGCACCACCACCGCCAACCTGCAGGATCTCCACGACCAGGTGCGGCAGCTCACCCGTGATGTGGCCATGGTCGCCCAGGCGGCCGTCAGCAAGGCCGCGGCGGCTCCGGATGATCCGCGCCGCCACGGGTGACCACAGACTGAAGGCACCAGCCGCTGCCCTGTGTTCCACCGTCTGCTCCTCACCCCGATGCAGAACGTGGTGGCGATCGACTGCCGGGCTGCTGAGCCTGTCAGCGAGGTGACCGTGGGGATGCTGGTCGTCGAAGCCGGCGCCAGCGACACGGAGGTACTGGTGACCCCTCCCATGGGCGGCGATGAGTTCTATATGACGCTGCCTGAGGATGTACTAAACCAAGGTCAGCGCTACGTTGGCTTCCAGATCCGTGCGGCCCTTCGGCCCGTTTCATGACCTTCAGCAGCCGCCTTCTGGCGTCGTTCCGCACCGGCCACAAGGTCATTGGAGGGGCGTTCCGCCTTGCTGTCTACGGGAAGGTGTTGCAGGGCGAGGCTGAGCTGCTGGAGCAGCACGATCGGGAGCGCTGTGTGAGCGTCGGTGCCTTCTACCAGCTGGCCGATGCGATCCACAAGGACACGGGCATGCCGCTGGAGGAGGTCGACAAGCTGATTCAGAACATGGCCACGGTCGTGGATCCGAAAGATCCCGGCTCGATCAAAGGGGCCCTGCAGACCTTCGGGCTGCTTTCCACCGATCAGGGGCGGCTGCTCAACCTCCTGGCCGCCCAGGCGCAGATGGATGACCAGAAACGGGCCCTGGTCACCACGGTGCTCCTCGGCCGCGGCGAGGGCATGGACCCGGAAACCCAGGACTGGGTGAGGCTCACGCCCGGACTGTGGAGCGAGGAGGACACGGCCCAGCTGCCGGCGGACCTGATCAACGAGATCCAGCAGTTCCTGATGGATGAAAAGGCGGCCATGACGGCGGGGGGAAAGCCGCCGACGCCGGCGCCGAAGCCCCGGCGATCGACGAGGAGCTCTCGCGGGAAGAGCACCGCGACCGCATAGAGGCCTACCTCAAGACCCCGCCGACCGACTGGGACGAGATCCAGTTGATCCTCACCAGTGGCCTGACCCAGGATCCCCGCTGGCACGCCGAGCGCTTCGCCTATCAGCCGGTGGACGCCGTGCTGAAGGCCTACCGGTGGGCACTGAAGGAGAAGGCGAAGCGAACCAACGAGCTCAGCACCACCATGGCCCGGCTGGCCGTGATGGTGGAGGTGGCCGCGTTCCCCGGCCTGGGCAACAAAGGCCGCAGCGAGGATCAGTTCCTGCCGTTCAAGATCAGCGACGCCCCGGGCAAGAACGCACGGATCACCGAGGGGACGGCGCAGGTGATGCGCTGGCTGATCAAGAACGGCCAGATGCCGCCGCGGGTCCTGGTGTTGGCAATCGAGGAGCTGGAGCGCGTTGCCCCCACGCCCGCGTAGACGGGAGGACCGCCTGGGGATGCGACGTTGCCCCCACGCCCGCGTAGACGGGAGGCCACCGCCTCGGGCTCCCGGCAGTTGCCCCCACGCCCGCGTAGACGGGAGACAGGCCTGCAGCAGGGCTCGCAGGGTTTGGATCGGTCCCGACCGTTGAACACCCTGTGTTTCGTTTCGTTTCCCTACGCACGTACGGGCTCCAACCTGGGTGTGAGAGTGTCCCCCATGGGGACAGATGCCGTGAGGCTTCCTGCTGACACCGCAAGCGGCCAAGGGCAGGCGTTTCAGTTCTCCCGGTCCAACCCAGGCGAACTCCCATGAAGGGATGGCAGCTGACGGAGAGCCGTCTCCAGCAAGAACGCCCCCAGGTTGGAGACCGTCCTGCCTTCGGCTGCAGCGCGCTCGCGGAGAGCGGTTGCAAGGCCTGACGGCATAACGAGTTGAACACGTATCCCCTCAGCCATGGCCCGATCGTAGTACGTTTAGCGGCACAGGGCAAGCACCCATGCGCACGCTTGAGTTCAGACTTTACCCAAACCGCGCCCAGGAGCAGCAGCTCAGCGCTTGGCTGGACCTCCACCGCCGGCTTTGGAATTACGGGCTGGCTCTGTTGCTGGAGTACGACGCCTTCAGCGCTTACGACAAGGGCAGCAAGGGCCGGGTTCCCTGCTGCCCGGTGCCATGGTCTTACCGCTGGCAGAAAGCAGCGGATGAAACCTGGCAGGCGATCCCCTACAGCGAGGTGCGCAGGCATCGCAAGGCAGGCCTGAGCTGCCCCGTCCCTCAGGATCACCGCCCACCGCGTCTCAGCAACGACAGTCCCTTCGGGTTGGCGGCGTTCTTTGCCAAAAAGCACCACCCGAACTGGCCTGAGCTGCAAGGCTGCCCGAGCGCCTTGATCCGCGGCACCACCCAGGCATTGGCCACCAGCTGGAAGGAGTACAAGAAGGGCAAACGGAGAGTCCCACGGTTCAAGGGTGCCAGGTTCCCGATTTCCACCCTCAGCGACACGGACTGCAAGCTGACTGCCCGCGTCAATGGCGACTGGGTGAAGCTACCGAGGCTGGGGCCAGTGCGGATCAAAGGCAACCGTGACAGCCGCCGCTGGCCGGCTGATCTCACCGTGGCCACCTATCGGGTGATGCGCGAGCCATCCGGCTGGTATCTGCTGCTTGTGGGAGAAGTCGCTCCCCATCGCGTTCGTGAAACGAAGCTGGCAGTGGGCCTTGATGCTGGCGTTGCCCACACGCTTACCACCAGCACCGGGAAACACATCGACGGCCCGGCCGCCCTGGCTACTGGGTTACGGAAGCTGAAGCAGTTGCAGCAGAAGATGGCGCGGCAACAGAAAGGCAGTGCCAACTGGCGCAAGACGGTGGACGATGTCAGCCGGCTGCATGAGCGAATCCGCCGGACCCGCAAGCTCTTTGCCCATAAAGCGACCACCTACCTGCTGCGCACTTACGACACTGTGGTGATCGAGGATCTGAAGCTGGCGAACATGACCCGTCGGCCAGCGGCAAAACCTGCAGAGGATGGATCAGGTTCTTTCCTGCCAAACAACGCCGCTGCCAAGGGTGGCTTGAACCGGGCACTGCTTGATGCCGGCATGGGGCAGTTTTTCACAATGCTGGAGGCAAAGGCGGCGGATCGAGGTCGCACCGCTGAACGCATCAATCCCGCGCACACCAGCCAGATGTGTCCCGCCTGCGGGACGGTGGACAAGGACAGCAGGATCAGCCAGTCGTTGTTCCGCTGCACAAGCTGTGGGCACACGATGAACGCAGACCACAACGCTGCCGTGAACATCTTGCGGCGTGCCAGGCCAGACGCGGTGGTGCCGATGGCCCCTGCACCACTGGCATCAGGCCAGCATCAGCTGGTGCTGGTTGATCTGCCAAGGAAACCGCGAACTGCCCGCAGGGCATCGAGCAAAAGGGCAACCCTTACTGAAGGATGCCAGCTGGCTTTGCTGGCATAACTGACCAGTCGCCTGGGTTGGACCGGGAGACAGAAAACGCCTGCCTTTGGCCTTTCGGGGTGTCAGCAGGAAGCCTCACGGCATCGGCTCCCATGGGGAGCTAGGTCTCACTTCCTCCGGACCCACACTGGAGTCAACTTGAGAAATCAACCTTGACCCAGAGCGGCGGCGGTGGAGGGGAATACAACCTCGGGACGGCCACGCTGACCCTGCGCGGCGACATGCAGCCGCTGGAGCGGGACCTGGCCCGGATGCGGCAGGTGATCGCCGAGATGGAGCGCCGGGGGACGAACATCCCTGCCCCCAACATCCCGCCGCCAT
>CAZBMT010000007.1:0-24849 GCA_964492645.1 uncultured Cyanobium sp.
ATGTCGAGCGAAGAATTCCCAATTCGATAATGCAACTCCCGTGTTGAGGAAAGAAATCACCCCTTGCACCCGTACACCCGGGGGCTTGATGGAGTGGATCAGTGCGTCGTTACAGCGAATCCGTCTGGCCGGATTTCAGAGCAGCTGGGCATCCACGTGATCACCCTCTACAAATGGAGGAAGGCCTGGCGGTTGCAGGGAGAGATGATGCCCGCAGCCGCTAAAGAGCCAGAAGGCTGTAGCGCTGCTGACAAGTTCCCGGTGGTGCTGTAGACCGCTGGCTTCAACGACACCGAGCTCGACGCCTACTGCCGGGAGCGGGGTCTTTTCGCTGAGCTGGTGAGCCGCTGGCGTCAGGCCGCTGAGGATGCCAACGCCGCGCCGATGCTGACAATGGCCGAGCAGAAGGAGCTGGAGAAGCTACGCGCCCAGGACCAGCGGGTGATCAGGGCCCTCAGGCAGGGGCTGCAGCGTAAGGAGAAGGCCCTGGCGGAGGCGGCCGTCTTCGCCCAGTTGGGTGTCGCGGGGCCAGTGCCAGGAGTTCTCAAGGCTCCAGCGATCACGCACATGTCTCAGCAGCGCCGCCGCGCTGGTGCGCAGACTCGTGATGTAATCACGGGTCTCATCGATGGACTTGCCATTGCGCTTGCCCTTGCTGCGCACCGCGATCACCGTGGCGCTTCCTGGCCAGTTCTCAACCACCCACTCGGGTGCCGGCATCCCCAGGAGCGTCCAGGTGATGTCGCGGCCGTGACTGCGTTCACCCTTGCTGGTGTGCAGGGAGCTTTTCGGCCGTAGGTGAGGCGACCATTGATTATCTGAAATCCCTAGTCCCTCCGGCACGCTGGCCTGCGGCCAGGCAGGCGGCGCCTGTGTGTCACGGCAATCAGGCAGTCGGCGCCGCGCGTCCGCCTGCACCAGCAGTCCCTCAAGCTCCGCCCGATCCAGCAGTTGCCGTAGCGCCGCGAACGCACCGCCGGCATCGGTGGCACCGATCTGTGTGCGAACCCAGTCCTGGAGCAGGCTTTCAAAGCCCTCCACGTCCAGTTGCGCGAGCAGCAGCCGGAAGGTCGGGTCTGACGGCGGCCTGGCGACCAGCAGCATCCACCACTGCAGATAGCGGATGCCGCGGTGCATGCGGCAATCGGGCAGTGCCTTGAGGAAGCTGATCAGATCTGTTGCAGCAGCAGGGTTTCGAGCGGGAATGCCATCGCGGTGCAAGGCTGTTCCCGCGCACTGCAGCGTAGATGCCGCCGCGATCAAGGGCGACTGGGACGGACTTCTAATGGGCCCTGCCACAGGCTGTGCTGAATCACGCCCTGAGAAAGCAATATCCGTAGATCTACGACAAGAAGTCATCGATCGCGAAGACTCATCATCGCTGCCAGAGGCGCAGGATTGAGATCTTCCGCTTTACCATAAAATAAAGTCATCGAGCGTCAGTGAATGGAGCTGCAGCCGTGGGCACCAACCTCCATGGGCCAAGCCGCAATTCCAAAGACACCCTGAAGTTCAGGCCGACGTTTCTACCGTAAGAGTGGCCTGAGTTGCAGCAACGGGCTAGTCCAACAACCGGATAAGATCGCGGCTGACGAGCGATCTATCCTTGTTCGTTCGGCGGAGCTTGCCCACAACATCAGTCGCCAAGCCCTCCGTGGAGATAAGCCGAGAGCGGCCTCAAGGGCTGGAGCCGGTTGTCGTGGTGCGTCTGGCTCCGCCGATAACGTTGGTGGTGGTGGGTGATTCCGGTGGCGCGGCGTGGATGAATAGCCAGAGCCAATTCCGCTGGCCGGGGTGCCATGCCGGATACGAACAGCTGGAGAGCAACCGGCTGGCTCCCCCTGAGCCAGATAGTTGTCAGTCAATCTGAACAGAACCCAGGCTAAACGGGCTTGCGGAGTGCTGCCGACATGGCGGCAGACTCATGCGCGGGGGTAGAGATTTATGATGACGGGAGTATGCATAAGGGACATGACAGACATGCTGGGGAACAACCTCGATCTGCGGGAGAGGATCTTGGGGGCTGCTCGGTGAGGGCTGCGGGGTTCACGCTGAAATAAACAAGCAAGAACGAAAACAACTAGAACAATAAGGGACGTGACAAGCGAGAGCCATGCTTCGCTGCTGCTACGATAAGAGCTTCCAGACTCATTCCTTGGCAGAGGCGTTGAGCAATAAGACCTAGGCACATGACTCCAGGGGAAGCCAGTCCTGGACTGAGCATTAGCAGAAAGACACTTGGTGAGCAAACCAGATATGAAGATCTCTTTGGCTGCGAGTGAGATCCCATCCCGGAGCAGTCAAAGCAGCAGCGTCCAGGCTGGTAACAACCGTTACAAAGACCTCTCCTTTAGGTCCATCTAGCACCTGCCAACCAAGTTCCTATCAAGTGCCATGGCTGAAACCTCAATCATCAGGGCTACACGGGAATTGCTGGTCATGCCCGCTGGTCGCAGGCGCACTGCAGCAGCTGTCCGCGCCCTGTTGAGCCTGGAGCCGCAGCAGCCGGCCACCGCCATCCCAGCAGCAGAAGCGATTGCGGCATTTCAGGAGCGAGCACTGCTTCAGCCCACAGGAGAGGCTGATGACACGACTGTGAGGCAAATCGTCGCCGAAGTCGCCCATCAGCATGTGGTGACCAGCCGGATGCGAACTGCCAAGGTCCAGGACATGTTGGCAAGGGCAGGATTTCCTCCACATGAGGAAGACCGGAATTCGCGTGTTGCGGGCGAGTCCACCATTGACGCCGTGAAGCGCTTTCAGGAGGCCCAGGGCCTGACCGTCGATGGACTGGTCGGAGACAAAACCATCTGCTCATTGCGTGAGGCCGCACTTACGGCCACTCTTTCTACCAAGCGTCAGACCTACCTGCTGCAACGCAAGATTCGGCGTGCTGCCGAGGTGCGCGGTTTGGATGTCTCCATCGACAGCGTTGAGACCAAGTCTCGTGTTGCCGGAGCCTCCACCCAGGCTGCGGTGCGTGCCCTGCAGACCTCACTGGGATTACCAGCCACCGGAACGGTTGATGCCGCGACTTTTGAGCGCATCAGTTCAGTCGCTGCCAGCCGCCGTGCTCCCACCTCCAGGGTTCCGGCCCCGGACCCTACATCCCTGACCACCGTGCCACGTCAGCTCCGTCTGAACGCGATAAACAAGCATGTACCAACCCTCCAACGGGCTCTGGCCTTCGTTGGTCACGCACCCGTTGAGTCCGAGTTCAAAGCAGCCCGATTCGGGCCAAGCACCCGTAAGGCTGTCATGGCTTTCCAGCGAGCCAATAACCTTCCCGAGTCCGGTGCCGCTGATGGCGCCACTCTGCGGCTGCTCAACCAGCAGATCCGTGTGGCCACCCCAGGCCCAGAACATTCTGTTCGCATCCGAGGCTGCGTCCGCGATCGGTCCTGGATTGGTCGAGACAGGGTGACCGTTGAGCTGTCCACTGATCCAGCCAACGGCGATCCGGTGGTGCTCGCAACTCGTACCACGTTGGCTAACGGCTTTTACGACATGCCGTACTCGATCCCCAAGGATCCCTCAAGTGGTAAACCGATTTCGCCCTTGGCGCTGCAGGTGCGATTCATCGACACAGAAGGAACAGCGATTGGCACTAAAAAGCTGATCAATCCATCGCCAGTCGCCTGGGTGAATTTCACCGAGGGGCCTTATCCATACCGCGGCTTAAGCCTGCATGAAGCTCAACTCGCTGCAGTGCGAGCCGCCGGGGTGGCTGACATTCAGGGACTGGAAGAGACGCCTGATCATCCCCAGATCACCCGTGTCGCACAGGTGGCTGGTCTGACGCAGGATGACCTGATGCGCCTCGTCCTGTCGTCCCGCGTCGCTTCTGAGCTTGGGGGCCAGCTCGACGCCAAAGTCTGTTTCGCATTTCTGGCTCAGAACTTGCCGAGCAGCCTGCCCGGCGACTTGCTCGCCCAGACCCATGAGTGGACGCTGATCGCCCAGCTGACTGACCTGGTTGCCGCAAGCATTGCGGCATTGGAGCCGGATCTGGCCAAGTCGGCTCTGGAGGGGGCCCTTAACCAGAACCTCGTCCACATCAGCCTGGCCTCGCGTTTGGAAGCTGTGCTCTCCGATCTGGCCACTGCCCGCCGCAGATTCGCGCTGGAGCGGCCCTTGCTGGTAGGGAACGGAACGCTTCGGAGCACATTGCAGCGCAGCGAAGTCCCCGCAGACAAGTTCGCCTCCGTCGCTGATGTCTTCGCAGCCACAGGCGGCATGGGGCCGAAGTTCTGGATCCACCTAGAAGAGGCGCCCGGCACCTATGGCGGCGTGGATGCCATCGCATCACTGAAGCGCTGTGTCGAGATAGGCACTGTAGCCAAGAACTTCGAGCCGATGGTCCAGGCCTTGACCCAGAAAACTGCAGCCTCCACGCCGCGCGAGTTAGCCAAACTGTCGCTTGAAGACTGGACCCAGCTGGTCACCGACATCGGTTCTGTTCCTGCCGGCACTGACGGCGAGAGCGACGATGCTCGCCGCACCACATACGCGCGCGCAATAGCCTCTCAGGCTGAGCGGCTATACCCGACGATCGCCGTCACGGCCGCGGTGAAGCGGACCGGAGCCGGAGGCCTTATCCGTATCGACGACATCGAGAAGATCGTCGATGAGAACCCTGAGCTGGAGCTGCGGATATCCAACATCGATACGTTTGCTGCCAAAAAGGGCCTAGTGCTTGATCCAGAGACACGCTCCGAGTTCAAAGTTCTTCAAAGGGTGCACCGTTTGGCCCCAACCAGTGACACCGCCACCGCGCTTCTGGTAAATGGCCTGCACAGCTCCGTGCAGATTATGGCGCTAGGGCGGGAGGCGTTTATAACCAAGATGAAGGTTGCGGGAGTCAAGGAATCTCTGGCTTCGGCTATCCACGGATACGCAGAATTCCAGTACGCACAGGTTCTGCAACGAATTGGCGAACTGCGCGCAGAGGTGCAGTCCACAATGCCGGCAGCACTAGCTCCGCAGGTGCTCACAGCGGAGGTTCGGCAAAGGCTGCTGTCAGATCTTCCCGATCTGGAGCTGCTGTTCGGATCTCTGGATGCGTGCGACTGTCCGCATTGCGCTTCTGTCTATGGCCCCGCGGCATACCTGGCTGATGTATTTCGATTCCTGGACAGTCATAACGCCAGCACTGGTGGGGGAACGGTGTTGGACGTACTGAGCAACCGCCGACCGGATCTGACCAAGGTGAAGCTCAACTGTCCGAACACAGAGACGCCATTGCCTTTCATTGACTTGACCAACGAGGTGCTGGAGAGAGTTATTCCGGGTTCGCAGGGCCATGATGACCTTCAGACGACACTGCCGGCCAACGAACTGCGCGCTGCACCGGAGCATCAAGATAACACCGTTTACGACCTGCTTCGAACCTCCGACATCCCGATCTCGTCGGCCTACGACCTGTGGGCCGATCAAATCCGCACGTTGCTGCAACACCTTGGCGTACCACGCTGGCAACTGATGAAGGTTCTTGGAACCGCACAACCGAACGAAATCGCAGCGGAGTTCTTCGGCATCTCGGTGCATGAGGCTGGCTTGATCTCAATCCCCAAGGAGGCCGCCAGCGACCAGGACGGGTACTGGGGATTCGACTCCACCCGCGCATCCATCCCCGTTCTGGAGGTCATGGAGCGCACCAAGATGTCCTATCTGCAACTGCAACTGCTCCTTCAGTGCTCCTGGATTACTCCAGAGGGCGATCCGCAGGTGCATCTAACCCGGCCTGCTACCAGCGCAGACCTGAATCTGCAAACTCTCGACGCAGTGACTCCGAGGGTGCTCGACCGAATGCACCGCTTCTTACGGCTCTCCAGGCACACGCCTTGGGACCGATGGGAGTTGGACCTGCTGCTGCGAGCAGACCGGATCGGCGCAGGCGCCCTTAATGGCGACGCATTGGTGGCCCTGCACGGTGCCGGTCTTCTCGCTGATCGGCTCGGTGTGGGAGCTGAGCAGCTGGCCACCTGGTTCGGGGAGCTGCCCGTTGTCGGCAGACCCAGCCCTACCGATCCAACGTCTCTCTCTGCAGCGGCACCGTCCAGATACGCCGTGCATTTCCAGGCCAGATCCCTGTCTGGCGCGCCAGACCCAGCGTTCAATCCGCAACCTGACGGCAGCGATCTCGCCAGCCATCCCGCTTCGCTGCTGGCTGCCCTGGCCATCAACGAAGCGGATCTCAGCGCACTGTTGGGGCGCACAGGCAGTACCAACGACCTATCGACTCTCTCGCAGTTGGTGGCGTGGGCTGAGTTCGCCAGGGCGGTTCGCCTCCCCCTGGCCGAATTGCTGCTGATTGCAGAACTGCTGGAACCCGTTCTTGCCGATCCATTCGCATCTCCGGCAGACCTGCTGAACCTTCTCGAACTGCTCGATCTGCTGCGCAACTGCGGAGTGTCGATCATTGAGCAGGATTTCCTACTCAATGCGCGTACGGACTCGCCCCTTGCGCCCACCGACGAGGTGATCGCCACGGCTCTCGCTGCGATGCGTGAAGGTTTGCGCACCAACCCCGCCGCCACACCCGCGGGTGTGGTCGTCTCCGCGCTGGCCGTCACCACAAGGCTTGTCCCCGCGCAGGTCAAGCAGCTTCTGGCATTCAGTGATGACACTGGCCCTCTGTTGGATGCGTTCACCGAGCCAACCCTGCTCGAACGTGACCAGGATGGGTCGTTCCAGCAGGCCGTCATACCAGGCGCATTCCCACGTCTATTTGAGGCGTACCGTCGGGTGATCAAGATGGCCCGTGTTGTGGGAATCCTGGGCTTTACCGACAAGGAACTGGCGTGGTTGGTAGCCCACCCCGACGTGATGGGGCTGCAACTCACCAAACTTCCAGTTGCTGCTCCCCCCCCCGCGCCGCTTGTGGCCGGCTGGGTTGGCCTGCTGCGCTGGGCAGCCGTTCGCAGGGACCTGCTGGCCGTATCCCGTGCACTGGCCGCGGCCCCCGGCGCCGCTCCCGCCGTACCGAGCAGCACGCCCGAGGACCTCGTGGGGGCAGCCGCGGACGGTCAGAGCATCGATTTTGTGCGCGGTCATGCCACCGCTCTGACTGGCATCGACGCCGCGACGCTCAAGACACTCGATGACGATGACCCGACGACATACCAGGATCCGCTCTTCCTGCGCCGGCTGGTCGAGGCTGCGGCCCAGATCAGGCGGCTTGGGGTGCAGGCTGCCACCGGCGCGGTGTGGGCCAGCCGCAGCGGCCCCGAGCGTGAAATAGCCAGTTCCGTGATGGCTGCGGCCAAGGCCAAGTACGAGCGGGTGGCATGGCTTGCTGTGCTCACTCCATTGCAGGATGCATGGCGGGAGCGCAAACGCGACGCATTGGTGGCCTACCTGCTCGAGGACGCTGCTCGCACACAACCTTTCAATGTCCAAGTCAACGGTAAGGCCTACCCCAACCCACGTCGCTGGACCTCTACCAACGATCTCCTTCGTTACTTCCTCATCGACGTAGAAACAAATTCTTGCGCGGTGACCTCACGCATCAAGCAGGCTATCGGCAGCACCCAGATGTTTGTGCAACGGGCTTTTCTGAACCTGGAGAAACCTCAGGTGATCATAACGTCTGAGGAGAAGGCAGATCTGTCTGCGCCAAACTCGTGGCGCCAGTGGAAGTGGATGAAAAGTTACCGGCTTTGGGAGGCTAACCGCAAGATCTTCCTCTACCCAGAAAACTGGATCGCTCCAGAGCTGCGCGACGACAAGACACCCTTCTTTAAGGATCTTGAGCAGGAGGTGCTATCCGGCGATATCACTGCAGAGCGATGCGAGGCGGCCATGCGCGGATACCTAGCCAAACTGAATGAGGTGGCGAACCTCGAGGTTGTAGGTGTCCATCACGAAATCGACGACGACCACCCTTGGGATGATCTCGGGCCTTCGGTGAATGTGCTGCATGTGGTGGGACGGACGCGAGGCGAACCATTTCGCTACTTTTACCGGTCCTATGACATCAATGCTGCACTATGGACGCCGTGGGAAGCGATCGAAGTTGACATCACAGGCGAGCAGGTATTGCCAGTAGTTTACAATCGGGTGCTGCATCTGTTCTGGTTGCAGATCGAGTCGAAACCGCAGAAGACACAGCGCCAGCCAGCGGCGGCCGCGAATAACAGCACCCAACAGAGCCCGGAAGCGGCGACGCAGCTGGAGCTGAAGCTGGCCTGGACCGTCCACCGGCCCAGTGGCTGGACCACCAAGCAGACCGCACCGAACGTTCTGGTCCACCCTTGGCCGCGGCCACGCAGCTCCTACAGCCTCAAGCCGAGGTACCACCCGGCTGAGAATCAGATGTGGATCGATGTTTACGTCACGATGAGCCCAGACTTCAACGACCGGGAGTTCTGGGACCCGGTCGGTGGGGGCCGTCGGGCCCTCACAAGGCGTAGATTTGATTCTACTGCTCGGCCGTGGCATTCCTCGTCGTTTGTGTTCGACGGCCAGGTCGTAGCACTACGTCTCAAACCGCTCGATGGGCAGTACCAGCTGCTCGATGGGAGCACGGCGAGCAACTCCTTCGACTACGTACGCACCCTCAGCGACCCACAGGGCCGAACACTTCAAACGTTGAAGACAGGCCGCCAGGTGTCCGCACGCGTGGTGCAGCCTGATGGGATGCGCCTGGAGTCCGGCCGGATGGTGAACAACACCTGGACCGGTAACAACGGGGCCCTGACAGTGCTGTCGAACGGAGCCACGGTCACGCTGCTCACCGGGGCCCGCTCGCCGTTCGCTGCATTGCACACGTTGCACCGCATCCAGCCCGACACCGGGAGCGACCGCAGTCCGTTCATCTACTCCGATTCGGGTCGCTCGTATTTCGTCACTTCGCAATGGCTGAACGTGACAATCGACTCCACGAGCACGGCACAGCGTCTGCAGTACACGTTCCTGCCATTTTCACACCCGTATGCCGCGCTCTTTGTTCGCGAATTGAACCGTAGCGGCGCAGACGGGCTGCTGAACCGCACCATGCAGCGTTTCCCAAATGCCTATCCACCGGGCAACGCATTCTCCTTTGCCACCTATGCACCTGTAGCGGGGGTCGCATCGGCCGATCCCACCGCAGCTAGCGACACTTTGGATTTCACAAGATCAGGAGCGATGTCGATCTACAACTGGGAGATATTCTTCCACATTCCATTCCTGATCGCCTGCAAACTGGCCACCAACCAGCGTTTCGAAGAAGCGCTAACCTGGTTTCACCACATCTTCGACCCCTCTAACACCGAGAGCGACAAGGCCCCGCAGCGTTATTGGATCACCAAGCCGTTCTTCGACGCGACCGACAAGGCATACCAAGATCAACGGATTGAGACGATCCTCTCTGATGCCGTCAACCAGGAAGTGAGCCAGCAGATTGCGCAGTGGCGTAATCACCCTTTCATGCCCGACGTGATCGCCCGCTTCCGGCCGGTGGCATA
Source organism: uncultured Cyanobium sp. (assembly GCA_964492645.1). Taxonomy (GTDB): domain Bacteria; phylum Cyanobacteriota; class Cyanobacteriia; order PCC-6307; family Cyanobiaceae; genus Cyanobium. The sequence continues at coordinate 9,450 of CAZBMT010000007.1, forward strand.
TCAGAAGGCTGTCGTCATGCGCTACATCGACGCCCTGATCGACTGGGGAGATCAGCTGTTCCGGCGCGAGACCATTGAGGCGATCAACGAGGCGACGCTGCTGTACGTGCTGGCGGATGAACTGCTGGGCCGCAGACCTGAGCGTGTGCCGATGATCCCTCGCGACGGTAAATCGTATGAAGAACTCACCGCTGCTGCTGCACTCGATCGGTTTGGCAATACGCAGGTGGAGGTGCAACTCGAAAATCTGGCTGAGCGACCCACGCTGGTGGTGGCCTCAGACACCCAGGCGCTTCCGGTGGTGAACCTCTCCTATTTCTCCATCCCGGCAAACAACGACCTGCTGGGCTACTGGGACCGCGTAGCCGACAGGTTGTTCAAGATCCGCAACTGCAGGGACATCTCAGGCCGGGTCAGACAATTGCCGTTGTTCGAGCCACCGATCGATCCAGCCCTGCTGGTGCGTGCGACGGCCGCAGGGGTTGACCTCGACAGCATTATGGGCGACACACCCGCGTCCGGTTCTCCTTATCGCTACGCCACGCTGTTTGCAGCGGCGATGGCAGCCGCTTCTGACGTACGTGCACTGGGGGAACGGATGCTGGCGGCCCTGCAGCGCCGTGATGAAGATGCCCTTGAGCGGCTGCGAGCCAGCAATGAGACCGCGCTCGTGTCGTTGGTTCAGCGGGTGCGCGAGTCGCAGGTGCTTGAGGCTCAGCGGGCGCGAGAAGCAGTCGAGCAGAGCCTAGAAGCAGTTCAGGCACGCATCGATTACTACGCCTCTCGGGAGTACATGAATGACTGGGAGACGGCGGCGACAGTGGTGCATACCACCGCGGTCGTCTCTCAGGTCGTCGCAACCGTGCTCAACACGGTGGGCGGTGGGGCAAGCCTTGTGCCGTCGTTCGAGGCTGGAGCTTCCGGATTTGGGGGCTCCCCGGTAGTGACGGTGAAGTACGGAGGAGAGAACGTGTCAAACTCCGTTGGTTCGTTTGCGCGGCTGTTTGAAGGCCTGGCCGGAATCCTGCACAGCACTGGCTCGCTGCTTGAGACGCAAGGCGGGTATCAGCGCCGCTTTGAAGATCATCAGTTCCAGGCTGAACAGGCCAGGAAGGAACTGGTACAGGTCGGAAAACAAGTGGTTACCGCACAGGTGCGCGAGGCAGTGGCACAGCACGAGCTCCATGCACACCTGCGCAGTGTAGAGAACGCCAAGAGCGTTGAAGAATATTTGCGCTCCAAGTACACGGGACAACAGTTATATGAGTGGACCGTGGCGCAACTGTCAACGGTTTATTTCCAGTCCTATCAACTGGCTTTCGACATGGCCAGGCGCGCTGAGCGCGCTTACCGATTCGAGGTTGTGGACACCACCACGGCGCCACTGATCACCTTCGGTTACTGGGACAGCCTCAAACAAGGCTTGTTGGCCGGAGACCGTCTGATCAACGATCTGCGCCGACTGGAGACAGCCGCGCTGGAGCGCTACCGCCGCCGACTGCAGGCCACCACCCATATCTCGCTCGCGTCGTTGATGCCAGATAAGTTACTGGAGCTGAAATCGACCGGCACAACCTCGATTGAGGTGGCGGAATGGATGCTCGCCCGGGAGAATCCGGGCTGGATCAACCAGCGGATCGTCTCTGTGGCGGTGTCCGCACCATGCGTTACGGGCCCATACACCGGAGTCCATGCCGGTCTGGTGCTCACCTCGGCCGTGGTGCGCAGAAGCGATGACACCAACGGAGGGTTTGGAGATGCTTTCGCGGTGGGTGATGCACGTTTCGCTGCGGCGCTTCCGGTGGTCAGTGAGATCCGCACCAGCCACGGCATCGGCGACAAGGGCCGGGTCTCCGGAGCACGCCCTGACGATCGCTACGACGCTTTCGAAGGTGCCGGCGCGATCAGCCGTTGGACGATCAACCTCGATCCGCGGGACAACGCCTTTGACCTCAACACGCTGAGCGACTTCGTGTTGACGATCGAGCATGAGGGAGACCAGGGCTCAGCAGCTTTGACCGATCTGGCCCGCAACGCCGTGACCGAAGCGCTTCCCAAGAGCGGGGCACTACTGCTGTGGCTGACCGGAATGTACGGGTCGCAATGGTCTCAGTTCCTGAATCCCAACGCAGGAGAACAGGCCCTAAGCATCGACCTTGGTCTCGAGTCACTCCAGTACCTCTACAAACAGCTGACCCAGCACAAGCGGTTGGTCGTGGTGGCTGCCGATCTGGTGCTGGAGTCTGACGAGCCCGCCGCCTTTGATCTGCGTGTGACCCCGCCAGGGGGATCGATGGTGTCTGGGTCGACGAGCACAGGGGGCGCCTTTGGCGATCGCCATCACGCCCCTGCCAGCTGGGCTTCAGGAACCCAGAATCTGCTCGGACTGTGGATGCTGCAACTCAAACGCGCCGGTGACACGACATGGGACCAGCTCCCTGCTGATGCAGTGAAACAGGCGTGGCTGCTTCTCCGCTTCGAGGCCGTTGCCTGAGGATTGCATCGTGTCCTCTGCTTCTAGCAGTCGCGGTGTGGAATCTGCTCCGCTGTTTGCCAGGCGGATGGCGCACCAGCTCACCCAGGTCTGTGAACCAGTCGCGGTTCTCCTCTTCGGATCGTGGGCGAAAGGCACTGCCAATCTGCGCAGTGATGTGGATCTTGTGGTGGTGCTCCATCAGCGACCCGCCCCTGCCGTTCGCGCTGCTCTGTACGATGCAGTGCTGACGGTTCCGCTGAAGGTTGACCTGTTGATCTGGACAACGGAGGACGTCATAGCCGCCCGTGCAGATCCGACCGGCTTCGCTGGCTCCATTCTGAGCGCCTACATACTTCTTCAAGGTGCCTTGCCGCCTGATGAGCACCCAGGCTAAGCTAAGATCACTGAAAGGACTTAAGGATGCTGTATTGAGGTTTGCGAATTGTTCGGAAACGAAAATTGCGCCATCAAAAGAAGCTTTCAGTTTCGAAAAGTTCCCCGGTGTTAATAGCTCTGGGGTCTTTTCTTTTTGGGAACCTATTGGATTTGGAGGCCTTCGCCTCTCCTGCTACATCCGCAGCAGATAGTGCAGCCCGTTCGCCTCGGCGCCGGAGCGGCCGTCGCACCAGTCGAGCAGCCATTCGGCGCCTGGGATCACGGTTCCAGACACCAGGCCGAGGCCGGCAGCGCTGAGGGCCAGGCGACCGCGGTTGCTCTGCAGCCAGCTGTCGCGGATGCGGGCCGATTCATTCAGCTCGTCCATCAGGTCGGGGATGGTCTGGTGTTCGAGTTCGGCGGCAAAATCGGCGGTCCAGGGTTTCTGGCGAATCCATCGGGCCATCCCCACGAGGCGATGCCTGGCCTGTTGCAGGTCGTCGTTGTGGTGGCGGCGCTAGTCGAGGATCTGCTCCAGGGAGAGGGCTGGATCGAGCACCGGCAGGTTGAGCTGGGTATCCAGGAGCGCGGTGGCCGCCAGCTGATTGAGTTTCTGCTGGCGGGCATCGAGGATCACCAGCTCGTCGAACCAGACAGCCGCCACCTTGAGCAAGGGCAGTTGCTGATTGGTGAAGGAGGCTTAGGGGTAGTAGGAGAGCCGGTGGGGAGGCATTGCGGGCAACAGCTGTCAGGTCAGTCCAAAATGGTCATCGGCCCGCCAGGCCGGATCGCAGAGCACCTCGATCCAGGCGGGATCACCCAGAGCCTGGGCGTGACGAATCTGGCCAGGGGTGATTGTGATGCTGTCGCCGACCTGAAGCACCAAACCCATCCCGGCGCGTACCACCAGCAAGGTGCCACGCAGAACCCGGTAGGTTTCGGAAAGCTCGGTGTGAAAATGTGGCTGGCTGCACTCAGTGATGGCGATGGGTTGTTCACCACTGAGTTCAGCCACCACTTCCCGATGGTCGGGGGCAACTTTGATCAGGGCGTCGGGGTAGGAGGCTGCTCGTTCAGTTCGGTAACGCTCAATCAGCGAGGCTTCCATGGCTTCAGTCTGGAGATCGCGTCAGGATCGATGCAAGCCACTGACTTGCCTACCACAGTTCTAGCGGCACTGCCACAGGCGGTCACCATCTGACTGACTGCGTTGCCAGTTGGCTACAAGCCTGCAGAAGGCTGTGTATGCCATGAATGAGTAGCTGGCATCGACGTTGAAGCAGCCAGGGGACCAACCATTGAGGGGGCTCGGACGGATTGCTGAGCTCAGATCATCCATCACCACTACACCCAGTCGCAGCTCGTCCAGCCAGGAGTCGAGCAGGAAGATCAGGTGGCTGAGGAGATGGCTCGCGAACAGGCGGGCGGCCCAAGCTTGCTTGACATAGACTGTGGCAAAGCGGACTCCCAGCACAATCAGGCCAACCTCGCACGTGAATACAGTTAAGCAGCCTGCCAGGCAACAGGATGGAGAAAAAATCCGTCAGAGCGACAAAGAACTTTCGGGAGTCGAGATTCATTGTGTTCATGCCTTGGCTTTCGTATCCGGGCCTATCCCCTTTCCCGCCATGACGTTACTCTGTGGCCCAAAGATAAATTGCAGCCGCACCCTCTCCAATACCCCTTCCCACGGCACCAAATGTGCCTTGGAATAGGGATTCGCCCGTGGCAGCCGTAGCAGATGCTATTCCGCCGACAATAGCGCTGCCGGTCTTGTTTTCCACCCAGTCACCCACGGCGAAGGCATGGCGCTCTACACTCTCATCATAAGAATCTATCGTGCTCTTCATCACCGCTAGAGGTATCAATGCAGGAACTTTTGCCATTGCATAAGTAGCCACTGCAGTAATTCCAACGGTCTTTGCCGCCTCAGTCTTCTTGCCTTCATAGAGCTGAGCTGCCGCAGTTCCCACTGCGCCCGCCAATGCGGCGCCGCCGAAGACTTTCACGCCAGTGGTTATCGCCGTTCCAGGAGTTGTCGTAGGTAAGGGTGCCTTAGTTGTTAGGGCTTTTGGGGCTGCTGGCTCAGCCAGCGGCTTATCGAAGGGCAAGCTAAGCTGCTCTGGCACGGGAGATGGTGCCTTCGCGGCTTGCGAGGTAGTCGCAGCCGTCGGCTGCGGCGCGGCCAAGGACTGCCAGTTGCGAAATTGCTCCGACTGGAAGTAGGTGGACTGTTGCGGCTGCCCGAAACGAGTACCTTTCGTTGCACTTGGGTCGACGTCGGCGACACGCGTGAACTCGCCTCGTGCGCGGGCCGCCGTAACGTTGGCCTTGTCCACGGTCCTCCCATAGGACTGATTGACACTAGGTTCCTGTGGTGCGACATGCGTCGTCTCACCAGCCCTCGTCAGGGCAAACGGCTTCTCTACATGGGCAAGATCGGGGGTGCCCACGCCACCCCACATCTGATAGACCTTTAGCGCATTCGCATAAACGCTCTTCGAAAAACCGCGTCCGGTAGCCGTTGCTGTTACCTTCTGAAAGAAGACTTTCGACTCGTAGAAATTAACTTGCGTCCCTGACTGGCCTGGCGGAGCAGAGGGTATGGGCCTTTGAGAGTTTGTTCCCAAGGGATCGTTCAGGTTCACGGGGTTATTCGCAGCGTAGACATATACATTTGGCCCGTCAATCATGCCGGCAGGGTCGCACGCTGACCAGCTTCCCAGCCACACCGCGTAATACCTTGCACCATGGTAATATAACCCACTCTCCTCATCCCGCTCTTTCCCCGTGTAGCGATACCGCTTCGCCGCTTCTGTCTGACTGCGCACGGCCTGATAGGTCGAGCTGCCGTACGGCGCGTATTCCTCGTATGAAATGATCTGCGCCCCATGATCCAGCTCCAGGCTTGACGAGCCGAGGTGGTTGCCGTGCTGGTAGCGGATCAGTTGTCGTGGCGCTTGGTCGCTGCCCACCGTGTCGAGCGTTCGCGTCTCCACCAGCGCGATGCGCTGCTTATCGTCCATCACGTGCAACGTCTCGCGCTCCAGCGTGGCAGTGTTTGCTCCGATGGGGCCGCCGTGCTTGCGGAAGATCTCGAAGCCGCCGAGGTAGATGCGCTCCTCCGTGAGGCCCGGTGCTTTCTCCCATACCTTGCGCACGCGCTGGCCTGAGGCGTCGTAGACGAAAAAGGCCGCGCCACTGCCGCCCTTGTCGACCTGACGCAATTGATCCTTGTAATCCCAGTGCATGTTTGGCCCTGTACTGCCGTCACCCAAGTGGGGCATGCGCAGCATGTTGCCGTGGCCGTCGTGCAGGTAGTTTTCGGGTGTGCCTGCAACGCCATTCCCTACCTGCGTGCTACTTAATCGGTTGCTCTGCTTACCCGGCTCAGTCAGGCTGGCTTCCGCGTAGGTGTAGGCGCGTGTCCAGCCCGCATGCGCCGGGTCACTGCCGCGGTGCTGCATCTGCAGAAAATTGCCGACGGCGTCGTACACATAGCTCTCGATGTACGTGCCCATGGCGTTGCCGTCGTTGGGGGCGAAGCGACCCGCCGCATCGGCGCTCAGCAGTGCGACGCGGTCGGCATCGTTGTGCGAATGAGCGATCGCTGCACCGCCTTGGCCCAGATGCTCGCGGCCGTTGGCCTGGATCAGCCGGTAGAGCGCGTCGTAGGTGTAGTCGTTGCTCGGCTCAACGCGCTTGTTCCTGAAGTAAAGCGGCTGCTGCGCGTCGTCCTGGATATGGGTGATGTTGCCCGCAGGGTCGTAGGTGTAGCGCAGGTTCTGCAGGGCGCAGCCCTTGCCCGCAGGCGGCTGCGCCGGCGCGGCGATGATGGCCGGCGGTGGGTTCGGGTTCTCGCAGTCGTCGGTGAAGGCCACGCCCTGGGCGGTCGCAGGATCCACGCCCCGGCGGGTGTACAGGCGCGTCAGCCGGAAGGTCTCACTGTCGTAGGCATAGGTGGTGCGAATGACCGTCGCGTCCCGGGTCTTGTAGTCGATGAGGGTGCGCTGGCCCTTGGCGTCGTAGTCGATATCGGCCACGCCGACCGGCGACGGTGCCTCGACGAGCGGGTCGAGAAGGCCGCCAGGCTCAGCGGCGCGTTCGAGCCACACATCCACCCGCTCCAGCAGGTTGGCCTCGTTGAACACCGCTTGGATGACGTTGAACTTGTTCGGGTGCCCGGGCCGTGTCAGGCTGCTGTGCGGCGCGATCGACTGGATGGGACGGTTCAGCGCGTCGTAGCGGGTGCTGCCCTCGAAGGTTTCGGCATCGAGCTGGGGGTTCAGCAACCAGTCCGGGATCGCGGTGTAGTCGCTGATTAGATGCCGCGTGCTGCGCAACAGGTTGCCCTTGAAGTCGTAGGCCTCGGTCGGGTTGCCGCTGCCGTCTAGCCCTGCGTTTGTGGTGATGCCGGCGGAATCGGCATGCCGATAGATGCGGGTGCGCAGGTTGAGGCGCTGCGCCTCGGTTTCCTGGACCGGCGTGGCGCCGAGGGGTGGCTCGCCGTAGTCGATTCTGTCCACCAGGATGTCGCGGTTCAACGTGCGCGGGTCGGAGTTGGGCTTGAGCGGATCGGGGTCGCTGAAGGTGCCTCGCACGGTCTGTTCGATCGGGCGGCGCAGAGCGTCGTAGGTCGTCGTGAAGTTGTGGCCGCGGCTGTCCCAGGCGCGGATGGGCTTACCGGCCACATCATTGAGAATCCAGCGCGCGCCAGCCTCCATGCTGAGCTGATGGATGCGATTGCCAAGCAGGTCGTAGGCGTAGCGCATCACGACCCGACCAAGCGGGTCTCCGGCCTGCTGGATGGCGTCCCGCACGACGCGCTGGTTGCCTTCGATGTCCAGCTCGACGCGGGTGGCGAAGCTCTCTTCGGTGCCGTCTAAGTCGTGGCCCGCGCAGACGACACGGTTGCGTGCAACCGTCAGGAAGGGGCGACCCAGGGCGTCGAAATGGGCCGTGGTGGGCGTGTCGGCGTGGGCTGAGGCACGTTCTGCGGCGTTCCGCTCGTTGTTGCCCAGGGCGCTGCCGATGCGCTGGGCGTGCCAGGTCTGCCAAGCGGCCGGTTGCGTCTTGAAGTACTCCGCGACATAGCCGCCGATGGCGGGGTCGGTGCGCGGGTCGCCGGTCTGCGCGTTACGCGGCGCGCAGGTGTCATTGACGTCGTAGGTGATTTGCTGCCAGGGGTCGAACACCACCTTCTCAAAGGTGTGGTTTGGGTGCAGCGTGGCGATGACGCGCTCGGCCGGGTCGTAGAACAGCGCCGGGCTGACGCCGATGCGCACGTCGAAGTCAAGGCGGTGGCTGTCGCTGAAGAAGGGCTCGTATTGCCGTACCGGCTTGCCCTTGTTGTTGAACACGGTCCAGCCGCTGCCGACCCAGCGTGGGCTCACGTCATTCGGTGTCATCACCGGCTGGCCATCGGTGCCGATGCTGATCTCGCCCGCCGCGTCGCGCTGTGGCACCGGCCCGGGCTCGGCCTGGATCTTCTTCTGGATCTCGCGACCAAAGCCGTCCGAATAGCTAAAGCTGAGCTGGATCTTCAGGCCCTGCGGCGGCAGTGGGTCGTTGAGATGGGTTTCGCGGGCCAGCGTGGCGGCGCAAACGGGTTGCCACTTCGTCGTGTCGTTGGGGCTGGCTTGCCGCGTGCGCTGGAAGCGGTCGAGGTCGTAAACGATGCGCGTGGTGGCTCCACTGAGCAGCGCTGCCGCGGTGGCGTGAGGATCGGCTGCGTCAAAGAAGCCGTCGAGCTGAGCTTGCGTGACTTCGGGGACGAATCCGGTGAGCGAGTCACCTTCCACCGGTGCGGCCAGCGGCTTGCCCATCACCGCGGTGCCGACCACCATGCCGAGGGTGTCGAAGGCGACTTCGGTCTGGTTGCGGTTCGGGTCGCTGACCAAGAGCGGCTGCAACACCCGGTAGTCGTTGGTATCCACAGTGACGCGGTTGTTCAGCGCGTCGCGGGTTTCAGCCATCAGCAGATCGTGGGCGTCGAAATCGACGAAGGTGTGCTGCTCGAAAGGATCGCGGTAGCGGCGCGGCAGGTAGAAGTGTGCCTGAGCTTGTGTTGATTCCGTGGTCGCGTTGTCGGCGGGATTGGCGTTGAAGAACGATTGCCCGGAGGGGATCCACCAGTGATCGTCGCCATCGCTGGCCGGGAAGCGGCCATCCGCCTTGAGCAACTGGCTTGACAGGTAGCCGCCCCGGTTCCCGGCCTGGCCGCCAAGAACCGCCGCTGGAGCGGGGAGCAGTGCCTCGGGTGGCTGACCTGTGTGGGGGCGTTGGAAAACCTGCGTGAGCAATCCGGGGGTGAAGGCGAGCTTGTAGCTCTCTCCTGGCAATGCAAGCGGGTGCAGTTCACCGAGCGGCAGCAAGCTGGTCAGATCGTCGCGGCGGTAGAGCGTGCGAAGCCATTCGATGGGGCGTCGGCGTTGGTTGCCGGTGGCAATAGCCTCATAGGCCACGTCCGGCGCCGCATACTTGTGCCGCAGGCGCCCGGGGTCGGCAGGGTCGGGCTCGACAAAGTCAGAAGATTGAAAGCGACGAACAAGATTGGTAGGCCCAGCGGCGGGCCCTGTGGCTGTGTAGCCGGTTAGCTCAAAGGTGATCGCCTCGCAGGGCAGTGGAATGCGGTGCGCATCCAGCGATTCGATCGCGTTGGTGACGTGATTTTCGGTGTAGGTGAGCAGTGCCGTGGTCTGCTTGGCTTGATCGTTTGTCTGGAGCCCCATGAGTCCGGGGTTTTGCACCAGCTGGATATTCCCCAGCTGGTCGACGAGGCGAATCTGCGGTCGGCGTCCGTAGCCGATGGCGGCTTGCTTGAGCACGTTGCCGTAGGCATCCACTTCAAGCGTCAGCGCATGCTGCATGCGCGGATCCGCTGGGTTGCGCTCGTAGTGATAGCTGATCGCCTCGCGTGCATGCGTGAAGAAGACGGCGTGATGGTTGGCCCCACGGGGCTGCAAGGTGCGAATGGTGAAGTTCTGTTCGGTGACGGTGTAAGGGGTTTGGGCGCGTTCGATCTGTTCTGCCGTGGCGCTCGGGGCGGCGTCATCGGCGTAGACCTCCTGGCGAAGCATCAAGCCCTTGAGCGCGCGGCAGGCTTCGCGCTCTTCTTCCAAGCTCAAGCCTGTAGGAAGCGTCGTGTCTGGCAAGAGCAGAGCTCGGGCTTCAGGGTCGGTGAGGCCGGCTTCACGGAAGAACTCGCCCTGGTCGGTGGAGTTGAGCAGGCCGGCAAAGTAATCGGAAACATGATCGCGACCGAGGTAGACGCCAGTGTGGAACCAGGTCTTGGTGTGGACCGGCGGAACATGTGATGCGGCGGCGATGTTGTCCGCTGGCACATTGCCTGCAGCCAGGGCTGCGAATTGTTCCGTATCCCACTGCTCCACCATCCCGAAGCCGCGGAATTCCCGCTCTTCGCCATCGAAATAGCCGTGGTGGTAGGCATGGCGGCTTACGAAGCGGTTGCGGCTGATGTGGTCGATCGTTTCCACCCGCTCCACCACATGCACCGGGAACGGTAGGCGCGTGATCCAGGGCTTGCCGTTGAGCTTGTCTTCCAGGTAAAAGCGCAAGGATGAGCAGTACTGCACCCGCGTTTCAGCGCCGAGGTTGTTGACGCTGCTGATGAGCAGATGGGGCTTGCCTTCGGCCATCAGCGGCACATAGCGCATCTGCCGGCCGCTGTCGCCTGCCAGCGGCGATGACCACACCAGGCAGGCGGTGCCATTGCCGAGCAGATCCACGGTGGTGACCTGGGCGGAGCTGTAGATCGGCGGGAACACCCCCAACGGCACCGCTGCGCTCCAGCCATTGCCCGCCTGGTTGAAATAGAGCCGGACGCCCTCAGCGTGCAGGTAGATCAGATCGGTGGTGCCGCTGCCATCGATGTCGGCCAGCAGCAGGCGCCTGGGATCAAACAGTTCGGGATGGTCGAACAGGGGCGGGTTGTCCATCGACACCTTCGCCCCGAAGCGCCCGTAGCCCAGATTCGGCCAGTAGCAGATCTCGCGGCCGTGCACACCGGCGCGGATGCGCACCACATCCGCCTGGCCATCGCCGCTCATGTCCGCCAGGTGGATGCTTTCCGTTCCATCGGCGAACACCACCCGTGGCCCTTTCTCCTCATCCCACGGCAGCGGCAGCCGTTGGCCAGCCTCGAAACCCTGTTCCTCCAGGGAGCGGTGCCACACGAACACATCGCCCTCGCTGATCAGCAGGTCGGCATGGCCGTCGCCATCGAGATCGATGAAGCGCAGGTTGGGGTCGCTGAAGTTGACGTTCGGCAGTCGGCGGAAGGGGCGGAAGGGCTGCCAGCCCTCGGCGCCGTCGTGCTCATAGAGGCCGGGCAGCGGGCCGCTGAAGCTCACCACATCCGGCAGGCCATCGCCGGCCAGATCGATGATCTGGGCGCCTGCGGCCAGGCTGGCGTTCGGCTGGCTGGCCAACGTTTCCACTGCCGCAAAGGTGACCACATCGGCCTTGGCATCGGTCCGCAGCCGCTGGCTCACGGGGCTGAGGTTGCGTTTGTAGAACCAGGCCCCCGCCTGTTCGGTGAGGAGGCCCTGGAGCCCCTCCCCGTGCAGGTCCACCCAGCGGTAGCTGGCTCCATCAAGGCCGATCGGCAGGTTTTCGAGGCTGGTGGGATCCACGTCCTCCACGGCCTCGCCCAGGGTGGGCTGGCTGTAGCGGAACTCCAGCGGTGGCAGCACTTTGGTGGTGATGGCGCCGCCCTCCTGCTTCCAGCCTCGTTGCACCACCTGGCTGAGGAAGCTGTAGACGGGCTTGCTGGCGATGGTGGGGTTGAGCTCGTCGTCGTAGACGAACTCCGTGCTGCGCACCACCCCCTCGTACCCCTTCTGGAATGGCCGATCAGCTGTGGCGGCTTGATCGGGGATGTGGTGCAGCATCAGCACCCGCTCGCAGCGGCGGCAGGTGCGCACCTCGAAGCCGCTGCGGTAGCTGGAGAAGGCATCCGGGCGGTAGAACCAGGGCTGCTCCGGCGTGCCGGTGGGATCGTCCGCGTTCAGCTCGCCGTAGTCGAAGCGCACCTCGAACAGCCAGTCGGCGGCTGTATCGCTGGGTGGAGCGGGCAGATCGCGCAGGCGCCGGGGGCGCTGCCCCTGGGCATCGAGCAGGGGCCTGCGGTTGCCGTAGAGGATGCGCTGCAGGTAGCGCTGGGCGGTGCGAGCCGATGCGTTTCCTGCGCCCCGGTTGCGTTGATGGGTGGCTCCGAAGGGATCGTCCTGGCCGGATCTCAGCGTGGCGGTGCCGTCTTCCGCCTTATAGAGGTAGCGGATGCCGTTGCCCTTGTCGTCGCGGCTTTCGCAGATCAGCCAGCTGAAGATCCGCTGTGGATCCGCCGGATCGGCTATGCGGCTGTTGGCGTCGGCGCCGTAGATCGTCAGGATGTTGTCCCTGGACATCGAGCGCCAGTGCACGTCAGCGCGCTGCACGGGCTCGGGGCGCGGGTCGGCAGCGGTGGGGATCCACTGCCAGCGCTCGATGCGGGCGAACAGGCCCTCGATGCGTGGCCGGTAGCGGCGCACCCGGTAGCCGGCGATGGTGTCGTCGTGAATCTCCAGCCCTGCGGCCCCCTGGCGCAGCACCGGCACCAGGTCTTCCGCGCCGGAAAGCACGAACACATCCGCCTCCAGCGGATCGCTGCTCCAGTCGCGGTAGCGGGGCAGGCCCTTGTCGGTCTTGCGGGTGATCGCCGGCAGCGACAGGCTCCAGCCGAAGCCGTTCGGGCCGTTGCCGGCGCCCGAGTCGTAGCTCAGGGAGAGCTGGGGCCCAAAGCCACTCCGCCCCGGGCTGGCTGCGATCGGCACCGCCATAGAGCCGCTCCCGGTGACCGGGTTGGCGGCGAACTTCTCGCCCATTCCACGGATCGCGCCGCCCCCCTTGGGCAGGGAGATGCTGGGGGGCTGGATCAGGTGGGTCTGGGCCTGGCTTTGGCTGGTTGCATCTTCTGATGCACCTTGAGCGCCCCAACCGCCCGCCTGCGACCCGGCCGATGGGCCACCGCCTGATGATCCTTGCTGGGTCGGTCCTGAAGGGGGTGGCGGTGCCATTCGCCACTCAGGCGAGAAACCATCACCCCTTTATGGCAACGGTGCGGCACTAGCGCCAGGGACTTAACATACCTTTTCGTCTCAGGCTCAGCTTTACAACTGAAGACACAAGTTGCTGGTGGATCAACGGCTGAGAGGTCATTCCAAACAGTCCACTGATCATCAATCAATGCTCAGAATTCTCCTTGCCACAACTCCTCAGGGTAAGTCAGCCAACGTTTATGGATAGATCGTGCGCAGCCACGATCTTATCCGAAGCTGAACAAGCCGGCGACTCTGGAACTCAAGGCCTACTGCAGAAACGTCAGGCCATTTTTCACACTTGCTTTGGCTTCTGGCCTAGGTGAAATGACCTGCCGTCGAGGCCTCGGCCCCATCTTTCTGTTGGCCACTGCATCATAGGGGTACAGACAGGCCAGCAGGTCAGTTCTCTCTTGGAACCAACCATCATCGTCTCCACGTTCTGATCAGTACCGTGTATCTCCTTGGCTTCTCTGGCTGATTCAACTCAGCTGGGGTCTGATCTCGCGCACCCTCACGGCAACAACCTCCATCACCCCTCCGCACTGCGGACAGAAGATCGGAGGCTTGGGTTTTGGCCGCCATGGTTCTGGCAGCACCACTCTCAACAGCCGCTGCACCACCTGTAGCAGAGCCACGCTGTTGCCATGCAGAAGGCCGTAGTCACGGGCACGACGAAACCGCTTGGGCAGCACATGACCCAGCAGCATCCACAGGAACTCGGCCCCTGAGATGTTCTGGATCATCTCCTGACCCGCGTTGTCCCGCGTCCGAAACGTCAGCATGCCATCGCGATCGGAAAGGATGTTCTGCTCCGGCAGCACGCCACGGTAGAGATAACGCCCCAGATCGACCAGTGCCTTCTCACCGTGGCCCACTGACTTGCAGTGCACAATCCAATCCCTTGGGATGGGTGCGTTCACGCTCAAGCCCATTCTCCGCATTCCCTCCAGCCACTTGGCACGGAACACTTTGGCAAGATTGGCCTCAGGGAAGAGATATCCCCTGGCCTTCCAGCGCCACTCTTATCCATTTCCTTGCCCTTGTCTCTGTTGATGGATGACACCAGCAGGCACAATCAGATGCCCATGCGGATGGTAGTCAAGCCGGCGATTGTGCATGTGCAGGATCGCATGGGCTCCGCTCACCCCTTTCAGCTTTGGATCCCGGCGGGCAAAGGGTCATAGGTTGTTCGTTGCCGGCTCCAGAACAGTGCATGCAACTGAGCCGGTACCGTAAACGTGATCAGGAAAGACTCCACTGGCAACAGCTTGGCCTGTTGCCGGTCAATCCAGCGCTGGCTTTCGTGATGCTGGCAGTGGGGGCAGCTGCGGTGGCCGCAGGAATGGGGAACCTTGATGCTGTGGCGGCAGTCGCCGCACTGCAGCACCATCAGGTCGCTGCCTTGGCGGCGACAACGCCGCATCGCCTGCAGGGCCTGGCGATGACTGGGCATCAACTGATCGCCGTGGCGTCGCTCGAGCTCATCCTGGTGGCGCTCCACCACATCAGAGAGGAGGATCATCAGCCTTCCTCCTCCCAGCGCAGCTGGAATCCGTTGAGCAGCCTCTCGATGCGATCACCGCTCTGATCCCGCACCACCTGGGTGATGTGGGCGTAGCGGCTGGTGGTGTTGCTGTTGCTGTGGCCGAGCAACGATTGGATCAGGCGTAGATCCATCCCCTGCTCCAGCAGGTGGGTGGTATAGCCGTGACGGAGCGAGTGCACCGTGAGCCGTTTCTCGATGCCACACTCCTGGCGGGCGGCCTATGGCCTCCGGCCGACTGCGTCTAGAGCGCGGCCTGGACACCGCTGGCATCCATCGGTGCGCTCGCCATCCGCACGATGAACTGGCTTCTGGCCGGACTGGGGAAGAGCAGACGGGGGCGACGGCGGCTTGTCCAGAACCTGCGCAACGATTGGAGCGTGAGATCGGGGATGGGGACTTGGCGATCCTTTCCGCCTTTGGCATCACGGATGTGCACACGCCTTAGGCTGCCGTCAATGTCCGCCACCTCCAGTCCCAGGCCTGCAATGATTCGCAGACCCAGACTGTAGACCACCAGCAGAAAGATCCGGTAGCGCAACTTGCGTACCCTGTTGATCAGGGCATGCACTTGCTCTCGGGTGGGAATGTCCGGGAGAGTGCGTGCACGAGGAGGCCGAATGATTTTGGTCCACTCCATCTCGCGGTCGAGCACATAGCGATGGAAGAACTGCAGGCTTCAGAGATCTACCTTGATCGTGCTCCATGAATACTGCTCCAGCAGAGCGGCAAAGTAGTTCTTTAACTCATCAGGACTAAGATCATCAGGGCAGCGACCAAAATGGCAAGCCACCCGCCGTCATGTTCGGCTGTAGCTATCCATGGTCTTGTCGCGTAAGCCATGCAACTGTATCGCCTGCAGATTGGCATCAAACAGGCGATCAAAACGCTCTTGTTCGTCAGGAT
>CAZBMT010000008.1:0-17738 GCA_964492645.1 uncultured Cyanobium sp.
GCAGGAGCGCTTCTGCCGCCCGGTGGCAGTGGCCAGCGGCGTCACCAGCCTTCTGCTGCCCGGGGACCTGCTCTTCTTCGGTACTCCGCAGCGCTGCACCCACGTGGCCCTGCACCTGGGCGACGGCCGCTACCTGCACAGCTCCGGACGCCAGCACGGCCGCGACGGCATCGGCATCGACGACCTGAATCCCCGCAACCGGAATCCCGTGGCTTGCCACTACCGCGCCGAGCTGCGGGGCGCCGGGCGGGTGATGCACAGCCACGACGGCAGCCCCCTGCCTCCCTGAGGTAGGTTCGGTCTGCCAGCCCTGGGGAGCGGTCATGGCGGGGGCAGCCCTGGCCCACAGTCCGAAACTCTCCGTTCCCGAGCGCCCCCCCGAACTCTCTGTCGTCGTCCCCCTCTACAACGAAGAGGAGAGCCTGCCCCACTTGGTGGAGAAGCTGCTGGCGGCCCTGCGGCCGCTGAAGCGAAGCTTTGAGCTGGTCCTGGTGGATGACGGCTCGAAGGACGGCACCGCTGCGGTCCTGCGGGATCTGGCCGCCCGGGTGCCCGAGCTGGTGGCGTTGCTGCTGCGGCGCAACTACGGGCAGACGGCCGCCATGGCCGCCGGCTTCGATGCCAGCGCCGGCGGGGTGATCGTCACCCTCGACGGGGATCTCCAGAACGATCCCGCCGACATCCCGATGCTGCTGACCCGGCTGGAGCAGGACGACCTGGACCTGGTGAGCGGCTGGCGGCACCAGCGCCAGGACGGGACCCTCGACCGGCTGCTGCCCTCCCTGCTGGCCAACCGACTGATCGCCCGGGTCACCGGGGTGCGGCTGCACGACTACGGCTGCTCCCTGAAGGCCTACCGGCGCGAGGTGATCAGCGACATGAACCTCTACGGGGAACTGCACCGTTTTCTGCCGGCCCTGGCCTTCATCGAGGGGGCTCGGATCGGCGAGGTGAGAGTGTCCCACCAGGCCCGCCGCTACGGACGCAGCAACTACGGCATCGATCGCACCTTCCGGGTGCTGATGGACCTGCTGACGGTCTGGTTCATGAAGCGGTTCCTGACCCGCCCGATGCATGTGTTCGGCTTCGCCGGCCTGCTGGCCCTGCTGGCGGGCCTGGCCATCGCCGCCTGGCTGGTGGGCGAGAAGCTGCTGCTGGGGGCCGACATCGGCAACCGTCCCCTGCTGCTGATGGCGGTGCTGGCGATCCTCAGCGGCGTCCAGCTGTTCAGCTTCGGGCTGCTGGCGGAACTGCAGATGCGCACCTACCACGAGAGCCAGGGCCGGCCGATCTACCGGGTGCGGGCCACCCTGCGGGGCGGACCAGGCTGAACCGACCTGGCTGAACTTTTATGTCGCCCCCTCGGCCGCTCAGAAGCCGGACAGGGCAAGGTCCTTACAGTACCGGCGGTTCCTACTGGCCCAAGCCATGACTGGTGAATTTGCCGTTGCCTGGATGCCCTCCGTGATGGTTCCCCTGGTGGGAATCCTCGGCGCGGCGGTGGCCATGGCCCTGCTGTTCAACGTGATCGAGGCGACCGACTGACGACCGGCTCCGGCCCCGCGTCCTTCGCCGCCTCCACCCCCGATCCGCCGCCCCCCTGATCCGCTTCCCATGACCGTGACCCCCGTGGCCGACCCGACCGTCGGCAATCTGGCCACCCCCGTCAACAGCAGCTACTTCACCAAGGCCTTCCTGAACGCCCTGCCGGCCTACCGCCCCTCCCTCTCGCCCAACCGTCGCGGTCTTGAGGTGGGCATGGCCCATGGCTACCTGCTCTACGGCCCCTTCGCCTACACCGGCCCCCTGCGTGCCACCGAGTTTGCCAGCACCGCCGGCCTGCTCGCCGCCATCGGCCTGGTGTCGATCCTGACCATCTGCCTGTCGATCTACGGCACCGCCGGCACGGGCCCCAACGTCCAGCCCCCCGACGCCACCATCGACAATCCCCCGGCCGACCTGTTCACCAAAGCCGGCTGGGCGGAATTCGCCAGCGGTTTCTGGCTGGGTGGCTGCGGTGGCGCCGCCTTCGCCTGGTTCCTGTGCAGCACCGCCATTCAATCCCCGCTGGCCAACATCGCCGGTGGCGTCTGGAGCGCCGGCTGAGCTCAGCAACGGTCGGCCATCCCCCGGCCCCGAGGCCCTTGATGGCCGTCCAATCCTTTCCTTCCAGCCCTGCCTCGGCAGGGTTTTTTCATGGTCTTCTCCCACCGTCGATGGCCCATGCGGAGAGCACCACCACCGGACTGAGGGTCACGGCAGGATAGCGAGTGCCCATGATCTGCAGCGCGGAACACACGTCGAAGTCGCAGGAGAGCACTAATAAGTAGAGGTACTTCTTGGGATAACAAAGGAAGCATCACCTCGCTCACTTTGCGAGCCCCCGGAAACTCCGAAAGCATCACACTACCGATCGGTGGACATGACAGCTGGCGATTCAGAGCCAAGGGAAAACAGAGGTAGATTGAACATGAACACATAGGACGAGCCAAAGGTTCGCAGTCCCTCGACCGCCCCTACCACGTCCATCCCATAGAGCTTGAAACCGGTAGCCATCAGCAACTTCAGCAAGAAGGCCACCCCCCTGGTGCACCGACAGCATTAACAGAGGCATGAAGGCCGCCGCAATGATGTCACTGGATGGCTTGGCAACCTGCGAAGGGCCGAGCTGGCTGAAGAGCCCTGCAATCGTTACATCGATGGCAAGGAAAGGCAGCAGCGTCAAGCAGAACGGCCCCAATTCCACCGGACGTTCTCAGGACCCCTTTCAAGAGGCAGTTGATGAAGGATGCCAGACAGATTTCAAACACAGGCTGCGCGGGGGCGTCCCCCTGTTCCATCAGGTTCAGCCGACAGGGTCAGACAATCTGACTGAAGTTGATCCCGATCACCAGATCATCAAAGTCGCGATCACCGCCGCCGGCGATGTCTTCCAGGCCAAAGAGGTTGGTGCCAAGGGAGCGGAAGTGGCTGAGGCCATCGCTGTTGGCAGCGCCATAGGCAAAGAAGGTGTTGCCATTGACCTGGGCGAAGGGGGCGAGGAAGGAGCCGCCGCTGATGCCGGAGAAACTGCGGGACGACGTCTGGTTGTCGGCGACGCTGAGGTTGGTGAGCGGAGCGATGAGGTTGTCGTTGCGCAGGGCGGCGGCGGCATAGCCGCTGTCGCCGGGCCGGAGGCGGGTGATGGCATCGGCGGCGAGGACGGTACCTGCGGCATCGAGGGTGCGGTAGAAGCCGGCGCTGGAGTTGAAGTCGGCTTCCCGGCCGACCGTCACCGTGCCGCTGAGGTTCTGGGCGGTGGTGAAGGCGCTGAGATCCAGCACGGGCGCGAGGCCCTGGGCATTGCCGATCAGGGCGTTCAGGTTCGGATCGGCCGGCAGGAGGTTCAGCGAGAAGTTCACGCCACTGGTGGAGCTGAAGGCCACCTGGCCGTTGGTGATGGTGTCGGGGCTGAGCAGGCGGAAGCGGCTGTCGGAGAGGCTTGCAAGCTGCTCGAGGCTGGCGTCCATGACCTCGAAGAAGCGCAGGCTCTGGCCGTTGATCAGCTGGAGGTCGCGCTCGAAGGCGCTGCCGGCCGGCAGGGTGACATCCGTGCTCTCAAGGGTGGAGACCAGGGTGCGGGCCCGGCCACGCAGCCAGTTGAGATCGGAGAGCAGGGAATCAGCACGGGCGACTTCAGCGGGATTGAGCACGACATAGCCGATCTGGTTGGCGCTGCTGGGGCGAGCGCTGAGGCTGGCGCGCAGATTGACGGCCGCCGGAGCGGCATTGCCGGGATCGCTGATGGTGAGGGTGCCGGAGCCGCCGTTGCTGAAGCGGAGGTTGGTGAGATCCGCGAAGGCCGCGAAAGAAGGATCGTCGATGACGCCGTTGACCACGCCGTCCTTGTCACCAAAGCCGCCGTCAATCAGGCTAAGCGTGAAGAAATCGGCAGTGCCGTTGTTGTCGAGGTCGTAGAAGCGTCCGCCGGCGCCGGTGATCGGGTCGTAGGTGAGCGGCGAGAGGGTGCCGGTTGCGTTGACGCCGTAGAAGAGCAGCTTGCGATCCGGCCGCCGGCCGGAGGCGTCGCTGAGCTGGGGCGCCAGATCCGCGGCCACTAGATCAAGCACGGCGTTGAGCGAGGCGGTGGCGCCTCGCTCGACGGCGAGCTGGAAATCAAGGCCCGACCTGTTGGTCGTGACCCGGAGATCCGCGAGGGATCTGAGACCAGCTGGATTGATCCCAAGGTTGGTGATCACCGCCAGGTTGGAGCCTGGGGCGAAATCGGCATTGCTGATGTTGACGGTGATCGGCTTGACCTCGCCGCTTGGGAGAGTGACGGAAACGATGGTGGAGATTACCGGCGTTCCGGGTCGCTCATTCACGTCGCTGACGGCCAGGGAGAAGGCCGCTGAGACGGGCGTGCTGCCGGGGAGGGAGGAATCCCTGGCGGAGATGGTGACGGTGTAGGCGGCTTTGGCCTCGAAGTTGAGGATGGTGCCGGCCTTGAGGAAGAGCGCGCTGCCGCTGACTTCAAAGCTGGCGGCATCAGCACCGGCGAGGGTGAAGGAATTGGAGCCGAGGGCGTCATCCGTGATGACGATGTCAGCCACCTTGATGCGGGAGGAGGTACTGGTGTTTTCGGCCAGCGTGGTGACAGTGTTGTTGAGTACAAGCGCGCTGGGCGCCTCGTTGACGTTGGTGACGTTGACGGTGAGGGGCTGAGAGAAGCTGAGGGCTCCGTCGGTGGCCTTGACGGTTAAGGAGTAGGCGTTTTTGGCCTCGAAGTTGGGGCTGGCGCCCGTGAAGAAGAGCTCGTTGCCGTTGCGGATCTGGAAGCTGGCGGCATCGGCACCCTCCAGAGTGAGGACGTTGTTGTTGCCGCTGGCATCGGGATCGGTGACGCTGAGATTGCCGATCTTGACGCCGGTGCCGATCAGGGTGTTCTCGGCGATGGTGTTGGCCGAGAGGGTGATGGCGGTGGGCGGTTCGTTGACGTCGGTGACGGTCAGGGTGAACGCCGCCGAGACGGGCGTGCTGCCTGGCAGGGTGGCATCGCTGGCGGAGAGTGTGATGGCGTAGGTGGCCTTGGCTTCGAAGTCCAGGGCTGTGCCGGCCTTGAGGAAAAGCTCGGTGCCGCTCACCTCGAAGCTGGCGGCATCAGCTCCGGTCAGCGTGATGGCGTTGCTGCCCAGGGCGTCATCGCTGATGACGATGTCGGCCACCTTGATGCGGCTGGTGGTGCTGCTGTTCTCGGCAACGACGTTGATGGCGTTGCTGAGGTTGACGGCGGAGGGTGGTGCGTTCAGCGTCAGCCGGACCGCCAGCGGCACCAGGGCCTGGCCATCGCTGAACGCCAACTGCAGGGTGAGAGCAGCAAGCTGGTCTTCGCTGCTGCCGATGGGGGCGGTGGCTTTGACCGTGGTGCCTGAGGTGTTGATCCAGGCCGGACCCTCCAGCTTCACCAACTGGAGCGGGTTGCCATCCGGATCGCCAGCCAGGAAGCCAAGGTCGCGACTCACCTCCACGCCCGGCTGCAGGCTGAGCGCGATCAAGGGTGTGTTCAGCTGGGGAGCCGCGTTTACGGTGATCCCCAGGGCCTGCAGTTGCTGTCGGATCTCCGACCAGTTGCCGGTTGGGGCCAGGCCATCCAGCAACAGCCCGTCGCGACCCAGCTCAAAATCCAGGATCCGAAGCGTTTCCGCTGGCACTGGATTGGAGCTGTCGAGCAGGAAGACGTCGCGCTGGCCATCACTGAGGCCCACCACGGCGGGCAGGCCCAGGCTGCTGGCGTTGGCCAGCAGCTGGCCGCCGATCACGCTGTCGCCGGCGGCCCGCAGCAGGAACCGATCCGTACCGAGTCCACCCGCCAGCACGTTGCCGCCCAGGCTGTCGATATTGTCGAGCTCATCGCTGCCGGCACCGGTTTCAACGATGGCGCCGGCGCCCACAACCACCCTGTCTGCGCCTGGGGAGCCCTGCACCCGCACATCGGCGAGCTGCACACCATCGCGCGGCACGCTGGCGTAGGTGGCTGGGTCGAGCAGAGTGGGCGCACCAGAGAAATCGTAGGCCAGGCCGAAGTTGAGATCCAGCTCCTGCCAGCCCGGTTGCCAGCTGATCAGGGGCCGGGACTCGGGGCTGATGGAGAGGGCAAGGCTGGCGCTGGAGACCACCGTTTCGCTGCTCCACAGGGACTTGCCGCTGAGCGGATCGGTGCCGTTGAGCAGCTGGAACGTGCCCACCGCCTGCTCCCTACTCACCGTGAGATCGAGGAAACCGCGGCGGTTGAGATCGGCGTATCTGAGACCATTCACATAGCCCATGAACAGCCCATCGAGGCCATCCACGGCCGGATACTTGGCGCGGATGTAAGCATCAGCGCCCGGCAGGTACTTCTCGAAGCCTGGTGCCGTCACGCCCGGGGTAGCGAACTCCACCCCCGCGACGCTGCCGGCCGGCTGGGAGCCGGCGCTCATCGTGTCGAGCACACCGGCCCAGGCGTTGTGGGTGTCGCCGGCGAGGCTGATCAGCCGTTTGCCCAGGGCCTGGGCGGTCTGCAGGATCGTCTCCCGCTCCACGCCGTAGCCATCCCAGGAGTCGAGGTTGTAGGGGATCTTGCCGGCTTCGGCGAACAGGGCCTGCTCTGCCGGGGAGAGGCTGGCAAAGGGGGTGCCGGTGGCGAGCTTCTGCAGCGGCGCCGCGTACTTGTCGAGCAGGGCGAGATTGCCGACGTCAAGCAGCAGTTCGGCCGGCACGGCCATCGATTGCATCAACGTCTGCTGGCCCAGCACCTGCCAGGCGCCAGTGGAGGTGGCCAGCCGCTGCTGCAGCCAGGCCAGCTGGCTGTCACCGATCATGTCGCGGCTGGGATCCCCCCAGGCCTGCCGCACGGTGGCGGTCACCAGCTCCTGGGTGACGAGCGGCGCCAGAGCGGCGCCGAAGGCCGGGAAGGCGGCCGGATCGTTCGGCGGGGTGAGGCCCAGCTTGGCGGCGTAGTCGGCAACCAGGGCCGGGTTGGCCAGGATGGCGCCAATGCGGGCCTGCACCGCCGCCGCATCCGGGTAGGCCAGCTGCTCATCCCGGGCCGTCAGGCGGGTTTCGAGCATGTGCAGCGACAGCACATCGCCGAAATGGAACGAGCGGTAGGACTGGGTGAGCGGCGAGAGGGCACTGGCCCCATCGCTCGGCTGGCGCTGGCCGGGTTCGCGGATGGGGATCCACTCGTCATAGGCCTTGAGGGCGGCATCACGCCGGGTGATCCAGTCGCCCTCCGTCGCGCTCTGGTGGTTTTCGGCACCGCCGCTCCAGCTGTTGTTGGCGGTTTCGTGGTCGTCCCAGCCGGCGATCAGCGGGGCGGCGGCCCGCAGCGCCTGCAGGCCCGAATCGGTGTGGTACTGGGCGTAGCGCTGGCGGTAGTCGTCAAGGCTGAGGATCTCGCGATCGGGCTGGAAGCCACGGCTGCCGGCAGCGTCTTCGGCGGCGTCATAGCCGCCAGCGCCGTATTCATAGATGTAGTCGCCGAGGTGCAGCCAGGCGTCGTAGGGATTGGCGCTGTTGATCGCTGCGGCCCTGGCGTAGGCATCGAATTGCTGGGCCGCCGTGAAATTGGAGCAGGAGAACACCGCCAGCCGCACCGGATCGCTGCCTTCCGGCAGGGTCTTGGTCTGGCCCACGCTCGACACCGTGGTGCCGGAGCTGAAGCGGTAGTAGTAGGCGGTGTCAGCGCTGAGGCCAGCCGCCTCCACCTTCACGGTCCAGTCGCGGCCGGCGCTGGTGCTGAAGTTACCGCTGCCCTTGATCGACCCCGGCGCGAAGTCGGCGCTGGTGGCGATCTGCCACTGCACATCAAGCGACCCCACGAGGCCGTCAGGGGGACTGATCCGCGTCCACAGAATCACCGAATCGGCGTAGGGATCACCCGAAGCAACACCGTGGGCAAAGCTGACGTTCGAGGCTGACATGGAGTGGTAGGAGCGGGACTGCGGCTGAGGGGATCAGTGCAGGGAACTGGGAAAGCCGTCTGTAGAAGAAAACCGATCTCCCCAGAGGAGGGGAGATCGGCGCGGATTTAATCCAGAGTCAACTCAGACCAGCCCGGCGAAGTTGGCCTGGTTGTTGAGGCTGGCGGCGCTGAGGTTGGTGAAATGGCCCACCTCCACACCGGCCACCTTCAGCAGGGTGTCGGCACCCACCTGGGTGAAGCCGAGGCTGGAGAACGCCACGCCCTGCATGCCCACCTTGTCAACCCCCAGCTGGAAGTCCATCACGAACTGCTTGGCGGCCGGGCGATCGCCGATCTCGCTCACCAGCCAGAACTGGTCGGCATCGGCACCACCGTTGAGGTAGTTGGTTCCAGCTCCGCCGAGCACATGGAACTTGTCGTTACCTGCGCCGCCGAGGGCGCGGTTGCCAGAGCTGCCGATGATGAAGGTGTCGTTGCCGAGGCCGCCGCTGAGGCGGTTGGCATCGCCTGCTTCGGCAGTGATCCAGTCATCTCCGCTGCCGCCGGTGATCACATCGCGGCTGCCGGCGTGGATGGTGTCCACACCGGAGCCCGTGAAGATGCGGTTCTCGAAGCCGCTGCGCAGGGCCACATCCACCTCGTCGTTGCCGGCGCCGGTGAACACGGTGCTGACCCGGCCGTCGAAGCCGGGAACCGTGGACTCACCCGGCAGGGTGGTGTCGTTGCCCTCGGTGCCTACCAGAACCTCACCGCGCTGGGCCAGGACCACCGGATCGATCCCGAACAGGGTCGTGTACATCAGGCTGTAGATGCCCGTGTTATCCACCGTGGAAGGCAGCAGGTCGGCGTTCATGCCGTAGGTCTTGGCGACGATGCTGCCGGGGAAGTCCGGTGTGCCGGCCCAGGCGATGCCGAAATTGCCCATGGGGCCATCCACACTGTTCACCGAGCCGAAGGCGGTCCAGGGCTGGTCAGGGGTGGCGGTGCTTCCCTCCGGCCCATCGAGAAAGACCCTGGATGTGTTGGTGGTGGTGCGGTTCACATTGATGAACGGCACCTCGGGCTGCGTGTCAGCGAGGTTGGGGTTGGAAGCATCAAAGTTGCCCGCCGGCCTGGTGTAAGGCGCAAACTGGAACACCTGCATACCGCCGGCATCGCTGTCGGCAGCGGTGATTACCAGGGTGTTGGGATCCTTCTGATCGACGTAGTTCATGGCCACGCCGATGGCGGCATCCGCGCGTCGGGTCGCCTCGATCGTCCCGATGGCATTGTTGTTGTTGGCGAAGTTATCGGTTCCTTCCTCTTCCACCACCACGAAGAAACCGTCCTGGCTCTTGCCAACAATCTCCAGCGAGGCCGCAAGCATCTCTGCGACCGTGGGTGCCGTGGAAACGTACAGAGGCAGGGGAGCATCCGTATTCAGACCAAGGCTCTCCTCACGGCGATCGTCAAAGGTATGGTTGGCCGCGAAGATGCCGAGCAGCTTTGTCGCGGGTGTTGAGTTCTGGGCCGCCTCAATCAGCTGGTCCTTGGTGTAGACAACCTGGTAACCGAGCGACTGGGCCAGTTCGATCAGGTTCTGGGTCGGGCGGTCTTCGGCGTCCGAGAAACGGGCGTCGATCTCGGCGGTGACGTGGAAGCCGAGGGTTCCCTTCGGCAGCAGGTACACCTCACCACCGGCCAGGATCACCTGGGTTCCCGAACGGATCACCTGCTCGGCGATTTCGGCCGTCTTGTCCCTGGCACGGACGGTATTGCCATCCCGGTTGGTGGTGGCAGCAGCAAAGGCGGCCGTCCCCGGCTCGCCGATGTGGCCGGATTGAATCAGGGCCGTGGCCTTCCCTGATTCAATCGCCTCTTCGAGGATGGTGTAGCCCAGCTTCCCGGAGGCCGAGCGGATGGGGGTGTTGTCCTCCTCGAGGCCGAAGGATTCGTTGAAGACCTTGGTCCCCGTGGCATGGGTGACGGCGCCGGCGTTGGAGGTTCCGGTCAGCTGGTTCTCCATGTGGCCGAGGTAGACACCGGCCCGGCTCATCTTGTCCCAGTTCAGCCGACCATCAGGGCCCTGATCAATGTTCCGCAGGGCCATGAAGCTCGAGGGGGTCGAGCCATCGGGATGGATGAAGATCACATTGCCCTTGTTCTGATTCGGGCGAGGAGCCGTCTTGATCTGATCGGGGAGGCGAGACGCGATCTCTGTATCAAACAGAGTCTCGTACATCAACTCATAGATCTTGGTGTTGTCCAGGGTGGCTGGCAGCCGATCGGCATTGAGGCCGTGGGCTTTGGAGACGATTGAACCGCTGAAATCCGGCAGGCCCGCCCAGGCGATGCTCAGGCTGAATCGATCACCGTTCTGATCAGGAGCCGACAGGAACGGCAGGCTGCCGACACCGCTGACGCCATCGGTCGGCAGATTGCGTACGGACGTGCCGTCGATCGGATTGTTCGAGATGGTACCCACGGACCGATCGGCGGCCAGTGGGTCACGGACCTGCAGGCCACCGGCATCACTGTCGGCAGCGGTGATCATCAGCGTGTTGGGATGGCGCTCCACAAAACCCATGGCGACACCGATGGCCGCATCGGCTCGCCGCAGGGCTTCAAGGGTGCCAGCCGCATTGTTGTTGTTCCCGAAGTTATCCGTGCCTTCTTCTTCGACGATCGTGATCGACCCCTTGTCAAAGTTCGGGTGGGCCTCCATGAGCCGCTGCGCCGCCGCCAGCATGTCGGCGATCGCAGGAGCCGTGGGGGAATAGAAGGGCAGACCAGCGGCAGCGAGCTGCTCTTCGGAGCGATCGTTGAATGTATGAATCGGAGCGAAGACACCGAGCACCTTCTCTGGAAGCACGGCACCATTGATGAGGCTGTCTAATTGGTCCTTGGTATAGACAATTGTGTAGCCAAGGCTCTCGGCCAGCCCAATCAGATTCTGGCTAGGTCGTACGCTTGAACTGGTGCTCAGGGCGTCGTACTGGGCGGCCGTTCCATGGAATCCGGAAACACCGACAGGCAATAGGTTGAGCTCACCGCCACCGAAGATGAAGTTGACGCCTGATTCGATAACCTGCTTGGCAATTTCAGCAGCTTGTGCCCTTGGAACGACCCGCGTTCCATTGGGATCGACGAGCTCCTCAGTCTTGGCGACGAAAGCGGCAGTTCCAGGCTCAAAGATGGCCCCGGACTGCACCAGCGCGGTCACCTTACCGGCCTGGATGGCCGCCTCGACGATCGTGTTGTTGCTGCCATCCAGTGAAGTGATGGGGAGATTGCCTTGCTCATAGCCGAAGGATTCGGCATAGACCTTGGCCCCGGTCGCATGGGTGACGGCGCCGCCATTGGAGGTGCCACCCAGCTGGTCCTCCATGTGCCCGAGATAGACACCGGCGGCCTCCATCCTGTCCCAGTTAAGCCGACCATCGGGACCATGATCGATGAAGCGGGCAAATCCGAAGTGTGACGGACTAGCGCCATCCGGATGGATGAAGATGACGTGATTTCCAGAGGTCGACATGGCTCTAGGTTGATGGGAGTGAGGAGCTGTGCACCCGTGCCTTGGGGACGACCTCGGGTATCGCCCGGACGGGAATGACTCAGACGAGAATTGCGCTGACGTGAAATGCTCAGACCGACCGTTAACTCAGCCGGGCTCCCCTATTTTCACACCACCGGTTCGGCTGTGGAGTGATGTGGCCGACACTATCTCGGTAGCCTCGAATGCGTTGAGGAGAGCCGGTCTAAGCCAGGGCAAAGTTGGTCTGGTTGTTGAGCGCGGCGGCGCTGATGTTCGCGAAGTGACCCACAGCCACCCCCGACACACTCAGCAGGGTGTCGGCTCCCACCTGGGAGAAGCCGAGGTCCGCGAAGGCAACGCCCCGCAGGCCCACCGTGTCCACGCCGGCGGTGAAATCCATCACGTACTGCTTGGCGTCCGGCAGGTCTCCCGGCTCGCCCACCAGCCAGAACTGGTCGGATCCGGCGCCACCGTTGAGGTAGTTGGTGCCGGCCCCAGCGAGGATGGTGAAGATGTCGTCGCCATCGCCGCCGAGGGCCCGGTTACCGGCACTGCCGATGATGAATTCATCGTCGCCGGCCATGCCGCTGAGGCGATTCTGGCCACCGTCGATCGCCCAGATCTGGTCGCTGCCGCTGCCACCGGTGATCACGTCGCGGCTGCCGGCATACACCACGTCGGCACCGGATCCGGTGAAGATCGTGTTGTCAGAGCCGCCCGTGATCGCCACATCCACCTGATCGTTGCCGGCGCCAGTGAACACGGTGTCCAGGCGGCCGTCGAAGCCAGGCACGCTGGACTGGCCCGGCAGGGTGGTGTCGTCCTCAGCGGTGCCGAGGCGAACCGGATCAATCACCGCATCGCTGCGAACCGCCAGGTTCTGGAGCCGGGTGTCCAGGGCAGCCGGAGTATCGGCCGAGGTGAACGGCGTGGCCGGAGAGTGGTTGGCCGCCAGGAATTCAGCCAGGGCATCCTGCTCGGAACCGTTGGGCGCGAAGGTGGCGCTACCAGTGGGGGGGGCGCCGGTCTCGGTGATGTTGACCCGGTTGGGGTTCATGAGGCTGGCGAAGGGGTAGCCATCGCCGCCGCTGGCCAGGAAGTCGAGGGTGACCATGCGGAAGCTGCGGGCCGGATCACCCATCAGGGCGCCACCGCGCACCACGATGTCGAGATCGTTGCCGGCGTCGTCCTGGATCGCCAGGCTCACCACCCGCGAACCGGCGGGACGGCTGAGGTCGTAGCTGAAGGCCATGCCGCCCACCTGGGGGAAGCGGCCCTGGTTGACGCCGGCGGCGATGCCGTGCTCAATCAGGGCCTTGAGTTCGCCGGGGGTGACGCTGACGAGCGACAGGCCGTTGTTGAAGCTGAGGGCGTTGGCGATGTCGTTGCGGGAGATGCCCCCCTGCGGCTTGACCACATTGCCCTGGGCATCGAACACCGCCGCGGTGGGCAGCAGTTCGGGAACCCCGGTCACCGAGCCGGTGGGAATGGTCGACTGGCCGATGGAATTGCGGATGCCGCCGCCGTTCTTGAGCGAGATCACCACGCCGGGATCGATCCGGCGGGCGTAGGCGAGGTTGGCGTCGGCCGTGAGATTGCCCAGGTTGGTCTCCTCACTGCGCACGCCGGGATTGCGGTTGCCGTTGAGGAACACCTCACTGACGCCGAACCATTCCGACTCCTGGGCGACGATCACCGCCCGCAGGTTGTCGACCACCTCCTGGACCCGGGCATCGATGAAGGCCTCGGCATTGAGGGCCGCCACGCCGGCGGCATCGGTGCGGTAGGCACCACTGACGCTGGGGTCGTAGCTGGTCGGGATGATCACCCCGGAGGCATCGAAGTCGAGCACCAGGCGGCCCATGTACCTGTAGCTGCCATCGGTGTTGACCACCGCCACCGGTTTGCCGTCGGCGTCGGTCTTGACGATCGGGTAGGGCCCCTGGACGCTGTCCCCGGAGCGGGGCAGGTCATCGCTGTCGAACAGGCGGGTGTTGGAGCCACCGGCCACGATGATGTCGACGTGGCGCAGACGCTCTGCCAGGGCCTGCTCGATGCTGATCTGCTGCATGTGGGCCAGCAGGATCACCTTGTTGAGGCCCGGATTGGCCGCGATCAGGGCATCCACATCGGCCTGGATCTCGGCGGCGAGGGCATCGAGTTCGGCGGCCGTGGGGGTGCCACTGAAGGGAGCCGGGGCCACCCCGACCGAACCCGGGCTGGAGATGGTGCGCAGCCACGGGGTGGTGGCGCCCACCACACCCACCGATTCGCCGTTGACATCGAACACCACGCTGCTGGTGATGCTGTTCGGCTGGGGTGCTTGGCCGGCCGGCACCACCAGCCCCGCCAGGTTGACGTCGGTGGCGAAGTCGAGGTTGCCGCTCAGGTAGGGGAAGGCGGTGCCCGGGTAGCCGGCGGCCGCGTTCGGCCGGATCAGATCCCGCAGCACGGCGGTGCCTTGGTCGAACTCGTGGTTGCCGAAGGCGATCGCCTGCACCCCCAGGGCGTTCTGGATCAGCACATCGCCGCGGCCCACGGCGCCGTAGGCCTGGGCGGAGGCGCCGTAGAAGAGGCCCGGGATCCAGGCATCACCGCTGGAGAGGGTGAGGGTGTTGACGAAGCCGGGGATGCCGTCAAGGTCGATGTCCTGGGCCCGCAGGGCGTTGAGTACACCGGAGAGGCGGGGCGCATTGTCCAGCGCCGAGATGGCCCCCTCCTGGTCGGCCAGGTGGAACAGCTGCAGGCGGAAGGCGCTGCCGCTGGGCAGCGGCTCCGCGGCGGTGATGTTCACCACATCGTTGCCTTCGCTGCTGGCGATCAGGCCGGCAGGCTCCCCGGAGACGCTGCGCAGGAAGGTGAGCCCCTCGATCCGCTCGGCGCCGGGGAACACCACCGGATCCACCGCGACCACGTTGTAGGGATCGGTGACATCGAAGACCGCCGCGACGCTGCTGGTGGTGCGCTCCAGGGCCACCAAGGCATAGGTGCGGCCGGCCACGCTGGCGATCTCCACCATCTCCGGCTCGGTGCCCTTGTCGTCGTCGCGGTTGGAGGCCATCAGGCCGAGGCTGTCGGCCAGCTCCTCCAGGGCCGCGCTGGAGTCGAACACCACGTTGCCCTGCACGTCGTAGATGCGCAGCGAGCGGGAGCCGATGCTGAAGGGCTTGTCGATCAGGCCGTCGCCGTTGATGTCGCCGGTGTCGTTGAGCAGGTTGAGGCGGGTGCGGCTGATGCCGGTGGCGGCGGCGAAGGCGGCATTGAGCGAGGCCACGCCGGGATGGTCCCGGAAGGGGGTGCCGTTCACCGGGGTGCCGTCATTGGCACGGGTGAGGTCGAAGACGATGTTGCCCCGGTCCGGCTCGTACTCGCGGGAATCGCCCTCACCCACCGCCAGCAGGAAGCTGCGCCCCTGGCCGTCGGTGAAGGCGGCGATGCCGTCCGGCATCGTGAGGCCGTAGAGCGGCAGGCCACTCACAGGTCGGTACCGATTGCCGCCGGCGCTGCTGCCGTCCACGTCCCGGTCGGAGCTGTCGAAGCCGGCGCCATCGAAGCTCACCACCGTGAAGGCATTGCCGCTGGCGCCCTCGGTGCCGAAGTCGTTGTCGTAGTTGATGACCAGGGCGCCGTCATCACGGATGGTGAGACCCTCCGGCTTGTCGTAGGCCAGGGTGCCACCGATGGAGGGCAGGTTGAACAGCTCGATCTTGTGGGCCAGGCGGATGCCGGCAGTCGCCAACACGTCGGCGCTGGAGGTGGAGAAGATCGGGGCTGTGGCCGGGTTGCTGTCGTGGTCCACCGGGGTGCGGCGGTTGTCGAGCAGCTCGGGGCTCGCCACGCCGATCGCCGCCTGCCAGCCGTTGGCGGTGGTCAGGGGCAGCGTGTTGGTGGCCCCGCGCAGATCCACCTCGTAGACATGCTTGAAGCCGGTGAGGCTGCGGCTGCTGTCGCGCTCCATCACCAGGAAGACGCCGCGGCCCGCATCGAAGGCGACGTCGCCGATCTTGTCCTGGCCGGCGCGGCCGCTGAGCAGGTAGAGGTGCTCCTTCACCGGGGCACCGGTGGCCGGATCGATCGCCAGGATGCGGGTGATCTCGGAGCGGCTGCGGCCTTCGGTGACGCCGTCGCCATTGGCATCCACGTCCAGGGGGCTCTGCAGGAAGGCGTAGAGCAGGCCGTCGCTGGGGTTGAAGGCCATGCCCTCGATGCCGCGGTTGCTCCAGCGGTTGCCGTAGATGGCCGGCAGGCTGTCGATCGTTTCCGCACCGATCGGCGTCGCTCCGCCCACGTTGTGCTGGGCCGCGAGCTGGGCCTTCTGGCCGGAGGGGATGTAGCGCTGGATCAGGTTGCCGCTGGTCGCGTCAAAGATCGCGATCTGGCCGCGGTATTCATCGCCGACCGCGAACACCTGGCGGGTGCTGCCGCCGATGCTGAGGCTGAACAGGGAAACGGTTTCCGAGTCGATCCCGAACGGGTCGTAGGCCAGCGGGGCGTTGGCGGCATCGATCGGCACGTCATCCTTGATCGCCAGCTGGGGCAGGCCGGTGAGCGGGGTGCCATCGGGGCGGTTGAGGCCGAGGCGGCCCAACTCGGTGACGGCGCCGGTGGCGCGATTCATGCCCAGCTTGTAGATGCTGGGCTGGAAGTCCGGGTCGAGAAACTGACGCTGACCCGCGATCAGGGCGCCGTTGGGTCCGCGATCGGTGATCGAGTAGTAGACATCCAGCTCCGTGCCATTGACCGTTTCCTTGCCGGCGAAGAACAGGCCGGAAAGGCCTCCGGCCAACACCCCGGCGGGCTGGTTTTCGGCGCCGGCGGCGTACTCCAGCTCATAGGTGAAATTCTCGGCGCTGGCCACACCGCGGGACCAGTCCTTGATGCCAGCAGAGAAGATGGTGCTGATCACCGGCGCCGCGCCGCTCAGATCCAGCACGGCGATGGCGTTGTTCTCCTGCAGGGAGATCCAGGCGGTGTTGCCATCGGCACTGATGGCGATGGCCTCCGGCTCGATGTCCTGGGCCACCGTGGTGGTGACGCCCAGCCGGGTGCCGATACGAACGCCGCGGTTGATCAGCTCGGCGCGGCGATTCTCCCAGGCTTCGAAGCCCACAGTCTGCACATCGGCGGCGGCGGGGGCCACGGGGGTGCTCGCCAGATAGCCGCTGGTATCGACAACAGAAATCGAGCCGACAGGATCAATGGTGTACAGGGAATTCGGCTCACCTTCGTTGGTCACCAGCAGCTTGCGGCCATCGCTGCTGAACTTCACCATGTCGGGAAGGGCGCCCACCGTCACGGTGCTGATGTGAACGGGCAGAGCCGGATCGGTGAGGTCGTAGAACTGCACGAAACCCGGATCCGTCTTGACGGCGTTCTGCACCGCAATGGCGAGCAGGTTGCCGAACACGGCTGCGCTCTGCAGGGTTTCGCCGTTGCCGGTGGAGGTGGCCCGGGCCACGGCCTGGGGGTTGGCGGGATCGCGGAGATCGGAAACAACGATGGACCCGGATCCGCCACCAACGGTATACAGATATCCAGTGGCTGGGTTGTAGGCGGAGATCTCAGCATTGGCACCCAGAGCTGCCAGAGAGATCACTCCATCTGTCGCCTGGACAACGGGATCCAGAGCGGAGAAGGTAAGAGCCATGGAATGCAGCTTCAAGCGCCTCAAACCTGGCAGCAGCCCCCGCTGGCGAGGTTAAGCCCAGGCAAATCTGCGTTGAAGGAACGGGGATGGGGCCCCTCGGTCACATCCAGAGGTGTCCGGGGCAACCCTGGGACCGGCGACGATCCCGGAGGTGATGTGACCCACGAACGCCCCACGTTGATCTGCAGCGACCGGCCGGATCAGACCGAATGTTGCGCCTGGAGTCCCAGCAGATCGGCAACGATCAGCTCAGCGGCCCGTTCCGCGGCCTCGAGAAAGGACGGAAGGGTGCGCTGGGCACCCAGGAATTCCAGCTGGGCCACCTCCGCTTCGTTGTCGGCCGTGGCGATGCATTGGCCGCGGAACCCCTTCCGCGGCGGCCAGGCGCAGGCCCAGCAGGATCACATCGACACGGGCCGGCCCGGAGGAAGCGCCGGCGAGCTCGCTGAATGGAAGGGCCCCTCCAGCACGCGCGAGGGTTGCAGCCGCCATTGGTAAAGGCGTTCTGAGCCCAGGATCATGTCAGTCGAAAGGCCGATGGTGATCACCCCGACCAGGGTGATCAGGCTCACTTCCGCTTCAGCGATCTGGCCGAGCCTCAGGCCCGGAGCCGCCAGGATCAGGGAAAACTC
>CAZBMT010000008.1:17838-19553 GCA_964492645.1 uncultured Cyanobium sp.
TGAGCCCTGATCGATGAAGAAGGAAAGCAGCAGGACGTCGCGCAGGCCGATGAGGCGGGAGGCGATCGCCTCCCGATAGGGGGTTGAGGCGATCCACACCCCTCCGAGGAAGGCTCCCAGCTCCTTGCTGAAATTCATCCCATCGGCCAGTGCCGCCAGCCCCACGGCCCAGGCCAAGGCAAACGGCCAGACGGCCGCCAGCTCCTGGAGGTGCTGCTGAAGGTCAGCCTGGGACGTCCGCCCGGGGGTGATCAACGCCCCCATCCAACTGCAGCCAGGCCAGGGGTATGCGCTAGGGGTCGATTCCATCCCCTCCGCAGCCCCATGGCTCCCTTGCCCGCGCCAGCCCATGCCCTGCCGGCGGCCGCGGTGGTCGAGGCCCTGCAGAGCGATGCCGAGCACGGCCTGAGCGAGGCGGAAGCCCAGCGGCGGCGGCGGGTCCATGGCGCCAATGCGCTCAGCCGCCGTGGCGGCAAGCCCGCCGCGCTGAGGTTCCTGCTTCAGTTCAACAGCCCCCTGCTGATCACCCTGCTGCTGGTGGGGGGCGTGAAGGCACTGCTGGGTCACCCCCGCGATGCCGTCGTGATCTGGAGCGTCACGGTGATCAATGCCGTGATCGGCTTCGTGCAGGAGAGCAAGGCCGAGAGCGCCATCGCCGCCCTGGCGCGGGCGGTGCGCACCGAAGTGGAGGTGGTGCGCGAAGGGGTGCGTCAGCGCCTGGCTTCGGAGCAGCTGGTGCCGGGCGATCTGGTGCGGCTGGAGGCCGGGGCCCGGGTGCCGGCCGATCTGCGCCTGCTGGCGGTGCGCCAGCTGCGGACCGATGAATCGGCCCTCACCGGCGAATCGCTGCCGGTCTCCAAGGGCACCGCCGCCGTCGAAGCCGCAGCCCCCCTGGCGGAGCGGATCGACATGACCTATGCGGGCAGCTTCGTGACGTCGGGCCAGGGCCTGGGTGTGGTGGTGGCCACGGGAGATGGCACCGAAGTGGGGAGCATCTCCACCTCCCTGCAGGACCAGGTGGATCTCTCCACGCCGCTCACCCGCACGTTCACGTGCTTCAGTCGCACCCTGCTGCAGCTGATTCTGGTGCTGGCCGGGCTCACGTTTCTCGTAGGGCTGGCCCGTGGGCGCGGTGCCGAAGAGATGTTCGATGGCGCCGTGGCCCTGGCTGTGGGAGCGATTCCGGAGGAGTTGCCGGCGATCGTCACGATCACCCTGGCCATCGGCGTGAATCGCATGGCCAGGCGGAGGGCCATCATCCGCAAACTGCCGGCCGTGGAAACCCTGGGCAGCACCACGGTCATCTGCTCCGACAAGACCGGCACCCTCACCCAGAACCGGATGACGGTGCAGCACCTCTACGGCGGAGGCCAGTGGGTGGCGATCGAGGACCTCTGGCCGGAGAACGGCCTGTCCGGCGCCTCGAATGTGGCCCTGCAGGAAACCCTGCTGGCCGGTCTGCTCTGCAACGACGCCCGACCCAGCAGCCGTGAGGGCCTGGTGGGTGACCCCACCGAAACGGCCCTGCTGGTGGCCGCGGACATGGCCGGCATCGACCGCCGCTCCGCCCTGGCGCGCCATCCCCGCCGCGACGCGATTCCGTTTGCGTCGGAGCAGCAGTTCATGGCCACCCTTCACGGCAGCGAGCGGATTCTGCTCAAGGGTTCAGTGGAAGCCGTGCTCGATCGCTGCAGCCGCCAGCTGGATGGCCAGGG
>CAZBMT010000008.1:19653-21214 GCA_964492645.1 uncultured Cyanobium sp.
CCTCCCAGCACCAGCTGGAACACCACCATGTG
This sequence comes from uncultured Cyanobium sp., assembly GCA_964492645.1. Lineage (GTDB taxonomy): Bacteria > Cyanobacteriota > Cyanobacteriia > PCC-6307 > Cyanobiaceae > Cyanobium. The sequence goes on from CAZBMT010000008.1 coordinate 19,686, forward strand.
GCCGAGGATCTCGATTTCCTCGGTCTGCAGGGGATGCTGGATCCGCCCCGTCCCGAGGCGATCCGGGCCGTGGCCGCCTGCCAGGCGACCGGCATCACGGTGAAGATGAGCACCGGCGACCACCTGGAAACCGCTCGGGCCATCGCCCGCGCCATGGGCATCGGGCGCCCCGCCATCGAGGGCGCGGGGCCGACGGAGGCGATCGATGGCCGGCAGCTGGCGGCACTGGCTCCGGATGCAATGGCCAACTGTGTCGCTCGGGTGGATGTGTTCGCCCGTGTGGCGCCGGCCCAGAAGCTGCAGCTCGTACAGGCCCTCCAGGCCAACGGTGAGGTGGTGGCGATGACAGGTGATGGCGTCAACGACGCCCCCGCCCTAAAGCAGGCCGACATCGGCATCGCCATGGGCGCGGGCGGCACCGAGGTGGCCCGCCAGGCCGCCGACATGCTGCTGACGGATGACAACTTCGCCACGATCGAAGCGGCGGTGGAAGAGGGCCGCACCGTCTACCTCAATCTCCGCAAGACCCTGGCCTTCGTGCTGCCGGTCAATGGCGGCGCCTCGATGACGATCCTGCTGGGGGCCGTACTTGGCACCCCCCTGCCGATCACCGCTCTGCAGGTGCTCTGGCTCAACATGATCTGCTCCCTGACGATGTCGATCGCCCTGGCGTTCGAGCCAATCGTCCCCCAGCTGATGCAGCAGCCGCCCCGGCCGCCGCGGCAACCGCTCCTCACCGCCGGCCTGGTGCGCAGGGGTGGTGGTGGTGTCGCTGTTCAACTGGGCGGTGATCTTCGGATTGTTCCTTTGGAGCACGGGACGCGGCGACGAACTGGCCCTGGCGCGCACCATGGCCGTTCAGGGACTGGTCATGGCCCATCTGGTCTATCTGGTGAGCATCAGCCAGCTGAGCAGGGATCTGCTCGACGGTTGGGCTGGGGCAGCTTCACCCGGGCGCCGGCCGTACCGCTGGGTCTCGGTGCCACGGTCGCAGTGCAGTGGTTCTTCAGCCAGACCGCGGCGATGAACGGCTTCTTCGGCACGGCTCCACTCCGACTGGAACGGCTGGGAGTGTGCGCCTTGCCGATGTTGCTGATGCTGCCGGTGGCCTGGCTGGGAGAACGACTGGATCCCACGGGCCCGCCACGGATCCAGACAAGAAAAAACCCCCGGTCGTGACCGGGGGTCTGGGGGTCCCTCGAAGATTCGAGAAGGGGCGTTGAAAAGGGTTCGGGAGCTGGAGGCTCAGCCGAACTTGCCTGACGTGGACGCGATCAGGAAGGCCGCGTACGTGAGGATGTAGCCGATCGTGAAGTGGGCGAGACCCACGACACGGGCCTGGACGATCGAGAGAGCGACGGGCTTGTCGCGCCAGCCCACCAGGTTGGCGAGGGGCGTGCGCTGATGCGCCCAGACGATGGTCTCGATCAGCTCCTGCCAGTAACCCCGCCAGGAGATCAGGAACATGAAGCCGGTGGCCCACACCAGGTGACCGAAGAGGAACATCCAGGACCAGACGGCCAGGTTGT
>CAZBMT010000009.1:0-19648 GCA_964492645.1 uncultured Cyanobium sp.
TTGCTGAGATGCGGCGGATTGGCGTCACGCCCCACGTGGCGCAGAACACCGCTCGGGCCGGTGGTTCGGCCATCGATGGGCGCACCACTGGCCACCAGGGCTACGCCAAGTCGATCAACGCTCCCCGTGGCATCGGGAAGGTGTCTGGCTGGTTCAAACAGTGGGGCGGGCTGCGCCAGTTCCTACCGAGGCCGCAGGCCGAGCGTGCCGGAGGCACTAGCTGCGCGGCCCAGGCAAGGTGAGTGCGGTGTTCGGCCTGCACGTGATCGCCTACAACCTGATCCGCCTCGGCAACCTGCTCAGGCCGGCGATGGCGGCAGCATAAACAGCCGGTTGCCCAGAGGTGTGCCCAGGCGGAAGCGATCTGGCAGCCCCAACGAGGAAAACGCTCCGATTCAGGCGTTCTGAACCGCTGAATCGCTGACAACCAGGCCGATCGGAGCGCAATCAGCTCTCGGGTGGAAAAAACGAGGGCATTCAGAAGGTTTGTCCGCAAACTCCTAATAGGCCGTGGTAGGACCCCTGCAGCACCGCGATCAGTAGCTGCTTGCGAGCACAGAAGGCCAGCCTTCTGGAGGTGTCGAGCTTGCAGATGGCGGGATTGAGGCGATCATGAACTGGATCAGCCGCAACTGCAGATGGCAGGCCTGGCTCCGCGCCTCAATCGAGACGTACGAGAACGAAGAGGTTCTGCGCTCCCAGTGGCCTCGCTTCTGGACGGGGCTGTTGCTCCATTATCGCAGAGGTGGCGACGGTTTACAGCAAACTCCTAAAGCCGTAATGGGAAACAGGCCACTGGAAAACTTTGAGACAAACCCAAACCAAAACACGCATTACTCACCAACGTACGATACAAGCTTGGTTCGATATCTCAATAGTCTTGAAGCGATGAAGGCAGGAGTGGCGTTGTCGATTACATAACCATATCCTGTATTGTTCACCCTCTCTGCCTGTGCGCCAATATTCAGGACGAATGGGTAAAGGCGGTGAATAAATGCCAAGCTAAGTGTATAAGAATAGGTCTCGGGCCATGGAGAGAGGAAAAGGGAGCAGTGCAGGCAATACTTCTTGATAATCTCCGGGAAATCCTCCTCCTCGTACTTCCCTGTAATAACTACGTTGCCGGTGTTTCGCAACCGTGTGTCATTCATCGTCCAGCCGACCACTATGATTCTCAACGGAAGGTTATTCTCGTATATGTGTGCAGCCAGTGAGGCCAGTAACTCATATCCTTTGTTCTTTCCGATTGCGCCAATGACAGCTATGTTTAACTCACCATTGCTTGGAATGCTGAGGTCTTGCCTCGTTGTTGACAATGATTTCACCATCGAATCACTCTCATCGTGCTCTTCGATGCTGAAATTGACTTGATCAGTGGAGATGTTGTTGGATATGATTTTAGCAGCACTGTGCGATGGAAACACTACCTTCTCGGCAGTCTTGATGAAATCCTCAAAGCTCCGGTTTCGTTTATTCAGGTCTTCGCTTAGAAATGGCATCCTATAATGATCTTCTTGTCGTCTGATTTTGTCCAGATCGTAGACGGATTGGTCCCAATTTGGAACTGTATAGACTCCACGGCTATTCAGAAGGTTCTGTTCGGGATTAATCCAATGATAATCATGAATAAAAATCTGCAAACTTGCCTTCGTGGTTATAGAATTCCAAGTTGAGAACAAATCACCATGGGGGAGGAAGTCAATGAGAGAGTGGAGCATAATCAATCCAGTGCCGCAAGTGGCAAGTATGTCGTTGGCGTTTTCCCAGAACTCACCCTCGCTGAAAATTGCGACAGAAGGATTTAATTCTTCTGTCTCAATTGTTGACAATAAAAAGAGCTCAACATACCCCTTCATGCTTCTATGTGGCTTAAGTCCAAAATGGATTTCAGAGGCATTCGTCTCGGCATAATCGCGGATAAACTTGTCAGTTCCCCCACCTCTATAATGTGAAATGTGCAATACAGAGGTTCGATCCCCAACCAAGTCTTTAAAATAGGCTATTACTGCATTGTTCCGGAATGGTCTAATTGGGTCTGCTTCGCAATATCTAGCAACTTGACTGTGGTAGTCGGGATATCTTTCGCCAAGGATGCGCAGATTCTTTTCTAGAAGCATTGCCTTGTTGCTGGAAAACGATACGGACTCATGATGATAGACGTATATATTGGGTGCAGCAATATTGCGCAAACCCATATTCTTTACTCGACAGGATAAGTCGTTCTCCTCTCCATAGCCACGACCAAAATCTTGATCGAATAGATATGGGAGCCTGAGCCTTGACTGGGCTATGAGTGTGCAAAAGCCGTGGCAACTTGGGGTGTCAACTAGATTGCTGATATCTACAGGTGATGTACTGGATAGCAGTTCGTCTATTTGGTCTATGGATAGATGACCCATTGTTCCTTGTTCACGGTTGGGAATCGGAAATGAATAGATTGATGCTTGATTGCTCAATGGGGTGACAGTCCCGATAGCTTTATCAATATCTAAATACGAAACTAATCTTTCAATCCAGTTCCCTCGTGGAGCTACTATATCTGAGTTGACAAGCAAAATATCTTCGTAAGCCAGCACTTCCTTGAACATCTGATTGCAGTTTCCGATAAAGCCTAAGTTCTTTTCATTTGCCAGTATGGTGAACTTTTCAAGCCCTCCATAGCGTCTTAGTATTTCCTGATTCAATTGGTGGTTGTCCGGATTGTCTAGGCCAAGTACAAATCTTATTGAAAGGTTTGCTTGCGTGCTAGCATAATATTGCGAAAACGAATCAAGTGCATCTAGTGTCTCGTTGAAGCCGTTGTAAATAGGCATCAAAACAGCTATCGATCGATCTATCTTGGCTTTGTTCGTCGACCTGGCAAAGGAGGTTGTGGCATCTTGGGGGCTGTGATTGATAATCTTGACAACTGACTGGTATTCATCCTGGATGTCTTTGGTATAGAACATGAATGGATTTAATATCTCATTGTCTTCTTGTGAATATCCGAATTCCAGGCGCGTCTCTTGATTGCCATGAATACTCGAAAGCATTAATTCAATAGAAATACCCGTTTGAGCGTCATTGTGCCGGAGATTCGTTACATCTTCTCTGATGCCGGTTGCATATGCGTCGTAGGTGCATAACTTGCCATTGGCTCTTATTGAGAAGGGTCGAATGAGAAAGGGGGTTTTTTTGCGTATCCAGCCTGTTGCTCTATTTCCGGATATGTCTTCGATATGCAAGGACCAGTTAATACACTCTATTTCAATTCTTTGAGAAACTCCTTCTGAATCGATGTACATTACCGAGATTATTGGCGCCTCCTCCGACAGGGGGGGGTAAGGAAGCCTTTTGGTGGTTGATCGAGAGCCGGTAATGCCCACGAGTTGAGTTATGTACTGATTATCACGGGTGTGATAGCACGCTGTGTATTCGCCGCATCCTTGCCTCCGCATCAGGGCTTCTTGAATGATGATTTCGTTGGTAATCTTGGATGCTCTGGCAAGTTGGTGATTCATGGGTTCATCTTCTGAATTGTTAAGATGAGGGCTGTCCGGATAACGAACTGTCGAACCTTCTCTCGTTCGGAGTATCATTCTATTGTCGTGACTGGCTTTCATTGTATGTCGCGTAGGCTGACTCTATTTGACTGCGGATCCATTGCGCCTGCCATTTCAGCGTCAGTCTTGACGCTGAAATGTTAGCGCACTGTGGCTGCATGGCCCATTGCTCCATTGTGGCGTAGCCGCCCGCAGAGATACTCACAGATCCGAGAAGGCTCAGTGCCGTGGCTACGGTCATGATTCGCTCGGTCATCAGCCGCCCTACCTGGTCTGGCAATGGGTGCATCGCCAGGCCTCAGAGGGTCACGCAGGATGCATAGGTTATCTAGTCCTGTCTTCTTGTGAAGTTCCCAGGATCTGCCTATAGAGTAATTCTGTCTTATTCGGCTAAGGGTGGCTGCCAGCAGGTGCACATCCCCACGGCCGTTAATGTACAGGCAGTCATGCACGTTCAGCCCATCGCCATACGGCGTGATCGGCGTCTCGCGCAGCTGCGGCCGTTTGTCACCCTTCTTGTAAGTGATGAGCACGACCGGCAGGCCGGAGGTGATAAGCGCGGGGGTCAACACGTAGACGCTCATGGCCCTGCGCGACCAGCAGGTGCTGTGTGGTTCGCAGCCGTCGCGGTCCGGGGAGTGGCCCGTAGTGGCGAGGCAGCTGACCAGCTCTCCGGTTCTAATCAGGATGAATCGTAACAGCTCCGGGCCCTCCACCGGCAGCCGCTCCCAGAGAGACCGCAGCTCCTGCCAGAGATCGAACCTGCCGCTCCTGTGACCCGCGAGATGGCTTTCCTCTCCCTGGATCCTTCGCACATAGACGGTCGGAAGGTGCACCGTCCCCGCTTCCAGCCATGGGGCATCAGGACGATGGCTTTTTCGCTTCCCCTCCTGTCTCAGGCAGTCAGTCAGTGAGATACAGCCATTCAAGGGGGGAATGGCTTTGCCCAGCAGAGGCGAAGAAGTCGCCAGGGGAGTCAGTTCAGCAAAGACGACCGACGCGACTCGGGTGCGAGTGTGCCCAATACCAGTGAAAAGGCCGCCTAAAGGGTATGGCTGTTCTCTCCGGCCGCAGCGGCGCTTTCGACCCCTGTGTCGACAGCACCGTCGGTGCAGCACCCAGATGCCTTGGTCTGCTCGATCGACGACGGAGCCGAATGACTCAAACACGGGAACGTGGACGTCGAAACGCTTCATCCACAACATGATCACAGCGGGAGACAGATTCACATCGAGATCGCGTCATGTCTGCTGGTTGTCTGCGGGCCGGGGATGGCTGGACGCCAGTCTTGGCGCGTTTGGGAACCGCTGTGGCCCCCTCCCGTTCCGAATGTTCAGGCTCTGCTTCTGTAAGAGGCTTCACGCGACCAGCTCCTCTGCTGGAAGTGGCTCCGGCAGCGGAGGCGCCTCTGCATGTTTGGGTGTCAGCAGGGAGTCAGTATCGCCCAGGCCGCCCCGCGGCCACTCGATGCCGCCAGGGGTTAATTCAACCGGAGTGAGGGCTCGCAGTTCCTGCTCCATCAGTCGCTGCTCCTGCAAAGCACATCGGCCGTTTCGCTCAGAGTGAGACAGCCATGCGCGAATCCCACCCGTCCCAAGAGCTGCTGATGGTTGGTGCCGCTCAGCCCGATCCTGCACCATTGGCCGAAGGTGGGGGAGATGAGCCGCAGGTCCACCGCCACGTCGAAGAACTGCACGGCCACGCAGCGCATCAGCAGATTGCCCGGGGGCTCGTGTAGCAGTTGGTAGTGCAGCCCCCGCAGGACCACCCAGGCGGAGCGGCAATGGTTGTCCCGGCAGAATCGGTGGACTGTCCGGGCGCCACTTCCAAGGCTTCCGCGAGTCGAGGTTGATTCCAGCTCTCGAAAGGGAGCACCGCCGATCGTTGAACATCCGGGGGTGAGCAGCAGTGGCCCCTCGATCGCGACGCGTTCTACCCTCATGGCAAGGCAGCAGGGAGGTCTGAAGAGCGCTGTGGGCGCTGGTGTTTTCCTTGATCAGATCGAGCAGATGGTTGCCATAGCCACTTGTGCGCAGCGGTTGCGCCAGCCGCTCGAGTTGCTCGCTGTCGACCCAGCCCATCCGCCAGGCCACCTGTTCCGGGCAGCCCACTTTCAGGCCCTGGCGGTGCTCAAGGGTGCGGATGTGGCTGGCTGCTTCAAGAGAGTCGGGCGTGCCCGTATCCAGCCAGGCCATGCCCCGACCCATCAGATCCACCCGTAGCAGCCCCGCACGCAGATGCAGCTGGTTGAGGTCGGTGATTTCCAGTTCGCCACGGCGGGAGGGCCGCACCCGTCGGGCCATCTCTACCACTGAGTCGTCGTAGAAGTAGCGCCCGGTGACCGCGTGGCGGGATCGGGGATGCTCGGGCTTTTCCTTGATGCCTGGCACCCGACCGGCGGCATCGAATTCCACCACGCCATAGCGCTGTGCATCGCTTACCGGATAGGCCAACACGGTGGCCCCGGCCCCGGGGCCATTCCTGGCCTTCAACTGGGGCATCAGATCGCGACCGTGGAAGAGGTTGTCGCCCAGCACCATGGCCGCTGGTCGTTCCGCCAGGACGTCCGACCCGATCAGGAAGGCCTGGGCCAGGCCATCGGGACGGGGGTGGACGGCGTACTGGATCTCCATGCCCCAGGCCGAGCCATCCCCGAGGAGCCGCTGGAAGTCGGACTGACCTGTTGGCGTGGTGATCATCAGCACCTCCCGGATCCCCGCAAGCATCAGCGTGGTGAGGGGGTGATACACCATCGGCTTGACATACACCGGCATCAACTGCTTGCTCACGGCACTGGTGAGGGGTGCAAATCTGGTGCCGTTGCCGCCTGCCAGGAGGATGCCTCGGCGCTGGGCTGAAGCCATTGTGGAAGGAGGATCGCTCTTACGCTGATGATCCCATGGAAACCCCCTCAAAACTGTGCATCAGGTCAGCGGGTTATTGGTCATGACCACACTAATGTCTGCCCAATGTCACTTGGCAAGAACCTGAAGGGATGCTGAGACCATGCATCAGGAATTGAGGTCTCCCCGTCATGATCGATGCCCGGATGAGATGCTCACCCCGGCTTGGGATACCGATACACCGGCGGCTCTCCCTGGGGTTGGCTATCACCATCAACTCGCCTGGGGAGCCCGCTCAAGCCAATGACCAATCGGCGCGACCTGGCGCACGGCGGCCATCTTCAAGCGACGCGCGAAGCGGATGCGTTGTTGCTTTCTGGCCAACCTGCTGCAGTAGAAGGACTCCTCGACAGCTCTGCTGTTGATGGCCTGCAGGTGACGCAGGCAGCTGAGCGCATCGCAGAAGCGTCCGTTGCTCCAGTTGAAGTAGCGGGGATAGTGCCCCAGCATGATGGCTGTCAGTTGATCGAGATTCAGTTGACGGTGACGCCCGGGCTGCTCTGCCCAGTCGTTGGTGAGGCCCCAGCCCGCATAGGCAGGAGTGCCGTAGGTGTGAACGGGTTTGCCGCGGATCAAGGCCTCGAGGCCGGCCGTTGAGGAGATCACATGCACTGCATCGACGGCATCGATCCAATGGCTGATGTCGCCCTCACAGACCAGTTGGTCACAGAGCTGATGCCAGAGGTAGGCACGATTCCCGCGAAGATAACCCTTGCGCACATCATTGGGGTGGGGACGGTAGATGATCCATGCCTCCGGGTGCTCTTCCCTGATGGCCTGGAGCAGGGCCTTATTGCTGCGAATGGGGCTGAGGCTTTTGCGCAGGGCCTGATCGCCTTCCACCTGGCCCACGGCCAGGATGGTGGTGCGGTGGCGGGGAGGCGTCGCCGTGGCATCAAAGGCAGGCTGGGAAAGATTACACTTGCTGAGCCGATGTTCGTGGATGAATCCCACCAACTCCTGGCCCAGCCGTTCGTCCGCCATGGTCAGCGGGTGTTCGTTGAGTAGCTGTTGAAGTTGTGATGGAGCTTTGGCGTCGTAATGCACGCCAACGTGATCCAGAAGAAGTGAATAATAGAAGCTGCCTGTTAGCCCTAACCCACGGGAACTGATGAAGCCGTCTTCAGCCGTGACAACCTTCAGGTGGGGGTGGGTGGTTAGAAGTTCTTTGGGGATGGTCGTCTGGCGACCCCATACAAGCAGGTGGTCAGCCTCGCGGTAGGCCGCGGGGCGCCGAGGTAACCGTGTGCAGAAGCGGATGCTCGTGGCGCCGCGTAGGTACTCCTGCAGCACCACCCTCTTCCAGCGACGAGCCACGACACAAAGCCAGCGGCCATGGTTGCTGGCAAGGGTGGTGGCGTGGATATCGATGGCGCTGGTCATGATGCCCTCGGTTGCGTGAGAACACGTTGGATAGCTTCGAGATAGCGGGGGGTAAGGCTGCTCCATGCAAATTGGCTTTCCACCCAGGCGGCCGCCTGCTCGCTCTGGCGCTGCCGCTCCTGGGGCGGCAAGGCTACCTGGGTCTGAATGGCCTGTGCAAAGGCTTCAGCATCACGTGGTGGAAGCAGCAATCCATTCGCACTGCTGATGACATCCGTAATGCCATCAAGACAACTGGCAAGGGTGAAAAGACCATGGAGGCCAGCTTCGAGCAAGACAATGCCGAAACCTTCCATGTCACGATTGATCCGGAGGTTGGGCATCACAAAAAGGTCGGCCTGCCGGTAAACCCTGGCGAGATCATCATCTTCTAGGAGCCCCAGGGGTAATACTCTGTGTCGTAGATTACGTTTCTCAATCGCCTTTTTGATCTCCGTCGCCTGAGGCCCCTTGCCGACCAGCCATAAATGGACGTGCTCCGGCAGGAGAGGCATCACCGCATCAACAAACCAGGCGTAGCCTTTGCGCGGTATCTGGCGCCCCACCGCCAGGCATACAAATAAATCCGGCTGTCTCGTAGGTAGCTGCGCACCGGTGGTGGACCCCGAGGGGCGGGACTGCCAACGCGAGCAGATGCCGTTGGGCAGCACGTGCAGCCGATCTGCGGCAAATCCCCGATCCAGGCAGGCCTTCGCGGTGGCTCGGCTCACGCCGATCACCCCGTCCAACCGGGCCAGGCTGCGCCGGATCCACCACTGCGCGATCAGTGGGCCCTGCGTGATGTCCAGCCCATGGGCGATGGCCATGAGCCTCGTCCGCCGACGGCGCAGCAGTGGTGCCAGCACGGGCAACAGCAGCGCAGGGTTCAGCGATGCAAACAGAACGACATCAGCGCGCCACAGCCAGACCCGCTGGATCAAGCGCCAGGGCAGGGCCAGGAAGAAGAGCGGCACCCGCCAGCCGATTTCACGGCTCGGACAGGCCAGCACCACCTTGCTCAGCCTGAGATCCTCCCGGCTCTCCAGCTGGGCGAGGAGATCACGCGCCGCCCGTTGCATCCCCCCCACGTTGCTGCTTGGGGCCCGCGCCGGCGCCATGCAGTGACTCACAAACACGAGCCGCATAGGGCGTTGATTCATGAGACTCTTAGGCCCGTCAAGCGTTTACGCCGATTGCGACCAAACCTTAACCCAGCTGGATTTCTGCCCTCGCCCACGGGAGAGCAGCCTCACCCGGCCAGGCGGCGCCAGTTGCTTCGGCAGGTACCGGAGGTGAAACGGCTCTGCAGGCCTTACCCGCCCACGGCCCTATGGATTCTGGGCCTGGTGGCTACCCAGTGGGGCCTGGCTTTGGGTGCGGTCCCCAGGTTGCCCTGGCCTGCCGTTGCCCTGCTGGTCTGGCTCGTGGGAGCGCCCGTCAGCCATGGTCTGTTCGTGCTGATGCACGAGTGTGCCCATGACCTGGTGTCTCGACATCGCTGGCGCAACCAGGTGCTGGCCATTGTCTGCGACCTGGCCCAGACCATCCCCTCAGCCGCCAGCTTTCGGAGGTACCACCTGCGCCATCACGCGGCCATGGGCCAGCTCGGTGTGGATGCCGATCTGCCCACGCCCCTGGAGGCCCGGTTGGTGGGCCACTCCCCATGGCGCAAGGCCCTCTGGATGTGTTGCTACGGCGTCAGTGAGGCCCTTCGTCCATTCTCCAGTCAGGCGATGGCTGGGCCCAGGGGTTGGTTGGCCCTGAACGTTCTCCTGGTGCTGGTTGCCGACCTGCTGCTCCTGAAGGCGGGAGGTGGTGTGGCCCTGGCCTATCTGCTCGCCTCCACCCTGGTGGCCCTGGGGCCCCATCCGCTCGCCGGACGCTGGCTGGCGGAACACTACGTGTTCTTCCCCGGGCAGCAAACAGCGTCCATGTACGGATGGGCCAATCGCCTGGCTTTCAATGTGGGCTACCACACCGAGCATCATGATCTACCTTCGGTGCCATGGGTGGCTCTGCCCAGCATCAGGGAACTGGCTCCTCATTTCTATCAACAACCTTCCCATCGATCCTGGGGAGGTTGTCTCTGGAAATTCATCACGGATCCCACACTCTCGCCTTATGCCCGGTACCTGAATGAGCGCTCCTCCTAAGCCGCTGCTCATCTATGGGGTTAATGGGGATGGGCGTGGACATGCCGCCAGAGCCCTGGTGCTGGCCCCTTATCTTCGTCCCTACTACCGACTGGTGTTTCACAGTTCACAGGACGCCCTGGCCCTGTTGCGCCAGAGCTTTGTGAACCAGGACGACATCGCTTTCGTTGAGATTTCCGGCACACGCTGGATCTATCGCCACCGACGCATCTCCCCCTGGCGATCAGCCCTTCACTTCCTGGCCCAGGTGCTCTGGGTGTTTCCGCGCGAAGCGAGGCGGCTGTTGCATACCTGGAGGGAGTCTCCTCCTGCTGGTGTGATCTGTGATTTTGAACCTGTGGTGGCACGTGCTGCCGCGCGGGCGGGTCTGCCTCTGGTGGCCTTGAGTCACCAGCATGCGATGGCCGTGATGGATCCGGAGAAGCTGGGGTTGTGGCCCTTTCAGCAACGGATCTACCGCCTCTATGCCTGGCTCAATACACCGCGCCTCGGGGCCCTGGTGATCAGCTCCTTTTTTCAGCTGCCGCTGCGTACCCGTGCATCGCCAACCCTTGTCGTTGGTGGTCTGCTTCGGCCAGAGCTTCTGCATCTCAGTCAGGCGGATCAGCGGGGCGAGGGAGCCCCTCTGGCCTATCTCCGCCGCCATTGCCGGCCTCAGCCGGTATTGACCGGTCTCCAGCAGCTGGCTCCCGGCACGGTCGTTTTCGGGCTTGATGACGCTCAGCGGCTGGAGTTTTCACAGCTGCGGTTTTGCCCGATCGATCCCAACGGCTTTCTGAGCTTTCTGGCGGCTGCTCCCTTCCTGGTGGCGGCCGCTGGCCATCAGTTGCTCTGCGAAGCGATGGAATTGCGGAAGCCCGCCCTGGCTCTCTATGAGCGTGCCCATGATGAGCAACGACTCAACGCCCGACAATGGGAACGGGCTGGGTATGGCATGGCTGTGGAGCTTGAGAGCTTTGAGACCCACCAGCTGAAAGACTTCATCGAGCGTCTTCCTCGCTATCGGTGTGCCCTTCAGAAGCGCGTTGGCGCCCAGGACAATGCCCCTGTCACCGCTTGCTGGATGCTGCGCCAGCTCCGGCCCCGCCACGCTCAGGGCGGGGCGCCGCTGGGCTGAGATGATGGGGACCCCTGGTCGTTGCCGTGTCTGCTCTGACCCGCTGCCTGCTGCAGGAGGCGGCGGCCATCGCGGCTGCAGCTGAACGCCTCGATGCCGCGCAGGTGGAGGCAGCCCTCGGTCTGCTCGCGAGCTGTCGCGTGCACCGCAGCAAAGTGGTGCTGTCGGGAATTGGCAAGAGCGGCATCGTTGCCCGCAAGATCGCGGCCACCTTTTCTTCCATCGGCCTGACGGCGGTTTTTCTCAATCCGGTGGATGCCCTCCATGGGGACCTGGGCCTCGTGTCGGACAGGGATGTGGCGATGCTGCTCTCGAACAGTGGCGAAACGGAGGAATTGCTGGCCATCCTCCCCCACCTGAAACGTCGCGGTGCCAACTGCATTGCCTTGGTGGGCCGCGTCGCTTCCACTCTGGCCAGGCGCTCTGATGTCGTCCTGGATGGCTCGGTCGACCGGGAGGTGTGCCCGCTGAACCTGGCCCCGACCGCCAGCACGGCCGTGGCGATGGCGGTGGGAGATGCCCTGGCCACGGTGTGGATGGAGCGGGCGGGGATTTCACACGTCGACTTCGCCGTCAATCACCCCGCCGGGATGCTGGGTCGTCGTCTCACCCTGCTTGTGGCGGACCTGATGGTTCCTGCCCGAGAGCTCACCCCGTTGGCGCCCGATGCCCCGCTTCCGCTCGTGATCACCCAACTGACGCAGGGAAGCCCTCACCGGGGCAGCCTGGGCGCCACCTGGGTCCATCAGCAGGGAGACCCGCAGCAGCTGGCAGGATTGATCACGGATGGGGACCTGCGTCGTGCCCTGCAGCGCCACACCCCCCAGAACTGGGGAACGGTGACGGCGGTGCAGATGGCCACGGTTGATCCGATCACAGTGGCTCCCCATACGCTTGCGGCGGAGGCCCTGGAGCTGATGGAACGCAATCCGCGCCAGTCCCTGTCCGTTCTGCCTGTGGTGCACCCCGACCACCCATGCCATCTTCTGGGACTGTTGAGGCTCCATGATCTGGTTCAGGCCGGGCTCGGTTCCGTGAACCGATGAATCGTCCCGATGCAGGAACGCCGACTTTGCGCCTGATCGCGGGCCCGTGCGTGATCGAGAGCCGCGACCTGGTGTTTCAGGTGGCGGCTCAGGTCAGCGACCTCTGCCATCGGCTCGGAGTGGATTACATCCTCAAGGCCAGCTTCGACAAGGCCAACCGCAGCTCCGGCCGGTCATACCGCGGCCCTGGCCCCGAAGAGGGTCTGGCCATCCTGGCCGAGGCGCGCGCGCACTTCGGGGTGCCGGTGCTGACCGATATCCACGAAAGCCATCAGGCCGCTCCAGCCGCCCAGGCTGTGGATGTGCTGCAGATCCCGGCCTTTCTCTGCCGCCAGAGCGACCTGCTGGAGGCCGCCGCCCGGGCGGTGGCCGGCACCGACAAAGCCGTGAATGTCAAGAAGGGACAGTTCCTCGCCCCCTGGGACATGGCCCAGGTGGTGAACAAGCTCGCCGACTTCGGTCTGGAGGCCGGAACTGGCCGGCTGTGGCTCACCGAACGCGGCAGCAGTTTCGGCTACAACACCCTGGTGGTCGACTTCCGCAGCCTGCCCCAGCTGCAGGCACTGGGTTGCCCGGTGATCTTCGATGCCACCCATGCGGTGCAGCAGCCCGGCGGGCGTGGCAGCAGCTCCGGCGGCCAACGGGAATTCGTGGCCCCGCTGGCAAGGGCCGCCGTGGCCGTGGGTGTGGACGGACTGTTCCTGGAGGTGCATCCGGATCCGGAGCAGGCCCTCAGCGACGGCCCCAACATGGTGCCGCTGCACCGGCTGGAGGCGTTGTTGCGCCAGGTGCTGGCCCTCCGCGCCGTGGTGGCGGGTGGTACGGCGGAGAGCACTCTCTGACATGCACAGCTGCAGCGGCCTGGGTCTTCGCTCGCTGCTGAGGCGGCAGCTTCTCACTCCGCGCCTGCGCCGGATCCGGCTCCTGGTCTGTGATGTGGATGGGGTGCTCACCGATGGCGGTCTCCATTACGACGGGGACGGCCGGGTGCTGAAGCGCTTCGACGTGCGCGATGGACTGGCGGTTCGGATGTTGCAGCGCGCCGGCATCACCGTGGCCCTGCTCAGCGGCGGTCGCGGTGGCGCCATTGAACAGCGTGCCGCCCACCTGGACATCCAGCACTGCCGCGTGGGTGTAGGCGACAAGCAGCAAGGTCTGGAGAGGCTGCGGGACGAACTTGGCATGGCGCGTGACCACACAGCCTTCATCGGCGATGATCTCAACGATCTGGCTGTAAGGCCGGTCGTCGGTCTGCTGGTGACGCCGGCCGATGCCGCCCGGGGGCTGCAGCGTCAGGCCGATTGGGTGTTGCGTAGCCGAGGCGGTGCGGGCGCTCTGCGCGAGTGCGGCGAAGCCCTGTTGGCCAGCCAGGGCTTGCTGGCTGCCATTCACCGCCATGGCTGGCGGGAGGGCAACGCCTGACTCGGCCTGTCCGCGAGGGTTCAGGGATCGGCTCCCATCACGGTGCGAGCCAGTTCCAGCTGCGCGGGTGTATCCACCGACAGGCAATCCGCCTCAAGGCTGAAGGTGGTGATGGGGATGCCGGCCTCGATCAGTTGCAGCTGCTCCAGCAGCTCCAGCCGTCCCATGGTCGAGGGGGGCAACCCGCTCCAGCCGGCAAGAACATCAGCCCGATAGCCGTAGATGCCCACATGGCCCCAGTAGGTGGTCCGGCGATGCCACTGATCCGGGCTCAGATCGCGAACATGGGGGAGCGCACTGCGGGAAAAGGTGATCGCCCGGCCATCGGCAGCACGCAACACCTTTACCACGTTGGGGTCGTGGATCTTCTCCGGAACCAGCGGGTACACTGGAGTGACAACTGGTAACCAGGCCGTTGGTGCGGTTGTCCGGGCGGCAACTGCGATCATCTTTTCCAAAATCAATGGATCCAGCAGGGGCTGGTCAGCCTGCACGTTGATCACCAGGGTCTGCTCTGTTGCCGCTCCACCAGCAGCGACCAGTTCCCCTATCACGCTGGCCAGCCGCGCGCTGCCGCTGCGGCAGCCTTGAGATGTCTCCAGGGCTTTGAATCCCCACTCTCGGATCGCCGTCAGCACCTCGGTGCTGTCGCTGCAGGCAAGCAGCGCCGCCACGCCTCGAGCTTGGCTGCAACGCTCCAAGACGTGGCGCAGCATCGGCCGACCGGCGATGTCGGCCATCACCTTTCCCGGTAAGCGAGAGGAGGCCAGCCTCGCTGGTACGGCCACAACAACAGCCGATTCGGAACCCGGCTCGGCCATCTGCGGTTCTTCCACAATCCGTGGCTCGGAGCATAGATGTCCCTAACGCGGACGCGTTCGCCCCTGTCGGCGCATCAGTATGGCGGCCGGCCAGCCAGGCGACGTTGTCAGGAAAGGGGCACTGCTCCTCAAGGCCGTTGCTGGCTGCCTGGTCAGCCTGTAGCTTCACAAGCCTGCATTGGCTATAAAGTTTTTTCGAGGTGGCCTTCATTGTTCTGCAGGAGTGGGTTACAGACTCCACCCGAAAATCTCACCCGCCTGCCGGGTATCCGCCTATCTCAGTGACAGTGGACCGGCGGTTTTCCGGGTGCTCTGCAGCACACCCCCCTTCAGAGTTGACCGGTTCCTGTCGCACGGTTGAAGCCGCTCCAGCGCTTCAGCTCCTCGATCGTCTGCACCCCTTCCACCCGGGTGCCGCCCAGGACCCAGGTGGGGTAGGCCTTGATGCCCGCCGCCTGACAGCGCTCCCGGCCCTCGCTGGTCTTGTCGCACTCGACGTAGGGCAGCCGGTCCCCCGCCTGCTGGCCGAAGAGGCTCTTCTGGCGGAAGCAGGCCGGACACCACCAGGCGCCGTAGAACAGGGCCCCGATCCGCCGCAGGTGCTCGGTCAGCGCCAGCTGATCGCCGTTGGAGGGTGCCAGGGCCTCCCCGAGGGTGGGGGTGGTGGAGCCGCCGGCCTGGCCGCCGTGGGCCGGGGGGCTGAGGCCTGGCAGGGCCCACGCCAGGGCGACCAGGCCGCCCAGCAGGAGCTGCGCCATGGGTGAAGGTCGCCGGGGTGGCGGGGGCGGCAAGGGAGAAAGCATCGACGGGTCGGCGGGGCGGGAAATCTAGGTCGGGCCCGAGGCCGTAAGCCGCTGCCGATCCCAGGACCCGTACGGGCTTCCGCCCTGCCGGGGCCTGTGAAATCAACGGCAGGGCTGGGAGAATCCGATGGTTTCGACGGTAACGGGCGCCCTGGCGAGATGAGCGTGACGAGATGAGCGTGAATGGTTACCGCGACTATTTCAAGGTTCTGGGTGTTGAGAGGGGCACCGATGCCGACGGCATCAAGCGGGCCTTCCGCAAGCTTGCCCGCCAGTACCATCCGGATGTGAATCCTGGCGATGCGTCCGCCGAGGCCCGCTTCAAGGAGATCAGCGAGGCCTATGAAGTGCTCTCCGATCCCGACAAGCGTCGTCGCTACGAGCAGTTCGGCCAGTACTGGAACCAGATGGGCGGCGGCGGCGGTGCCCCCGGCGTCGACGTGGACTTCGGCCGCTACGGCAACTTCGACGACTTCATCAACGATCTGCTGGGACGCTTCGCCGGCGGCACCACGGCCGGCGCCTCCGGCGGCTTCGGCTTCGGCAGCGGTTTCCCCGGTGGCTTCGGCTCCGGTTTCGGTGCTGCCGGCGGCGAGCGCTCCGCCCAGGTGCAGCTCGATGCCGAAGCCACCATCAGCCTTCCGGTGGCCGATGCCTTCCGTGGTTGTGAACGCACCCTCGCCGTCAACGAGGAGCGGGTGCAGGTGCGCATCCCCGCCGGCGTCAAGGACGGCAGCCGCCTGCGGCTCAAGGGCAAGGGCAACCTCCAGCCCGGCACGGGTCGCCGCGGCGATCTCTATCTCACCCTCAAGCTCCAGCCCCATCCCGTCTGGCGCCTCGACGGCGACCAGCTGCGGGCCGAGCTCCCCCTCAGCCTCGACGAACTGGCCCTGGGGGGCGAGGTGCGCGTGGCCACCCCCGATGGCGAGGCCACCATTCCGGTGCCCCCCGGCATGACCCTCGGCCGCAGCCTGCGGCTCAAGGGCAAGGGCTGGCCGGTCAAGGACGGCCGGGGCGACCTGCTGTTCACCCCCACCCTGAAGCTGCCCGACAGCCTCAGCCCCCGGGAGCGGGACCTGCTCGAGCAGCTGCGCCAGGCCCGCAGCGTCGACCCCCGCCAGGACTGGATCAGCTCCGCCCTGCTCTGAGCCCCGCGGCCCTTCGCCCTTCAAGCGCCGGAAGGGCTTTCCCTAGGATCCCGCCAGTCAGATCTGCCCCATGGAGCTCACCTATCGGCCCCGCCGGCTGCGTCGCACGCCGGCCCTGAGGGCCATGGTGCGGGAATTCCAGCTCAGTGCCGCCGATTTCATCTACCCGCTGTTCGTTCATGAGGGGGCGTTCAACGAGCCCATCGGCGCCATGCCCGGCGCCCAGCGCTGGAGCCTGGAGGGGCTGGTGGCGGAGGTGGGCCGGGCCTGGGACCTGGGCATCCGCTGCGTGGTCCTGTTCCCCAAGGTGGCCGACGGCCTCAAGACCGAGGACGGCAGCGAGTGCTTCAACGAGGGCGGCCTGATTCCCCGGGCGATCCGGCGCCTCAAGCAGGAGCATCCGGCCATGGCGATCATGACCGATGTGGCCCTCGATCCCTATTCCTGCGATGGCCATGACGGCATCGTCAGTAGCGAGGGGGTGGTGCTCAACGACGAGACCGTCACCCTGCTGTGCCGCCAGGCCGTGGCCCAGGCCAGGGCCGGCGCCGATCTGATCGGCCCCAGCGACATGATGGACGGCCGGGTGGGGGCGATCCGCGAGGCCCTCGACGAGGAGGGCTTCGAGCACGTCGGGATCATCAGCTACACCGCCAAGTACGCCTCCGCCTACTACGGCCCCTTCCGCGAGGCCCTCGATTCGGCCCCCCGCGCCACCGGCACCAAGCCGATTCCGAAGGACAAGAGCACCTATCAGATGGATCCGGCCAACGGCCGCGAGGCCCTCACCGAAGCCCTGCTCGATGAGCAGGAGGGGGCCGACATCCTGATGGTGAAGCCCGGCCTGGCCTACCTCGACGTGATCCATCGCCTGCGGGGTGAGAGCGAGCTGCCCATCGCCGCCTACAACGTCAGCGGCGAGTACGCCATGGTCAAGGCCGCCGCCGAGCGGGGCTGGATCGACGAGCGGGCCGTGGTGCTGGAGACCCTGCTCTGCTTCAAGCGGGCCGGCGCCGACCTGATCCTCACCTACCACGCCTGCGATGCCGCCCAGTGGCTGCGCGACGGCTGAGCCGCACCGCTTGAATGGTGTGATGAATAGTCGCCCCCTCCCATGACGCGTCTCGGCCACGTGGCGGTGCGGGTCCAGGACATGGAGCGTGCCAAGCGCTTCTACGAAGGGCTCGGGCTGCGCCTTACCTGGGACGCCCGGGACTGGGCCTACATGCAGTCGCCCGCCAACGGTGACGGCATCGCCCTGCTGAGCCCCGACTACACCGCCGCCGGCCCCCATTTCGCCTTCCACTTCAGCGACCGCGCCGAGGTGGACGCGGTGCACGACAGGCTCGAGGCCGCCGGCCACCGGGTGGGTCCGGTGCACGACCACCGCGACGGCACCGCCTCCTTCTACCTGCAGGATCCGGAGGGCAACTGGCTGGAGATGCTCTACGAGCCCGCCGCCGGCATCCCCTCCAACGTGGGTGCTGCCGCCATTCCCGCCCCAGGGCCTGCCCCCGCCGTCGCCCCGGCGGGGTGAGCGCATCCCCTGTGAGCGAGATCCACCAGGACACCCTGGAGTTGCTGGAGTGGCCCCGGCTGGCCGAGCACCTGGCAGGCTTCGCCAGCACCGCCGCCGGTCGGCGCGATTGCGCCGGGCTCGCTCTGCCCGACCATCCGGCAGAGAGCCGCCGCCTGCTGCTGGAAACCACCGAGCTGCTGGCCCTCGACGGCCTCTGCGACGGGGGGCTGAGCCTGCAGGGGGCCGGGGACATCGCCGCCACCGTGGCCCTCTGCGCCAAGGGCGGCTGCGCCGGCGGCGAGGAGCTGCTGGCGCTTGCCGCCACCCTGGCGACGGCGCGGCGGCTGCGGCGCCAGATCGAGGACCCGGAACTGCGTCCCGTCACCACGGCCCTGGTGGCCGAGCTGCGCACCCTGCCGGAGCTGGAGCAGCGGCTGCATTTCTGCCTGGAGGAGGGCGGCCGGGTGGCGGATCGGGCCAGCGGTCCCCTGGAGGCGCTGCGGCGCCAGCTGCTGGCCCTGCGCAGCGAGCGGCGCGACCGGCTGCAGGACCTGGTGCGCCGCTATGGCTCCCTGCTCCAGGACACGGTGGTGAGCGAGCGGGGCGGCCGGCCTGTGCTGGCGGTGAAGGCCGGCGCCGCCGCCCAGGTGGGCGGCCTGGTGCACGACAGCTCCGCCTCCGGCAGCACGGTGTACGTGGAGCCCCAGGCGGTGATCCCCCTGGGCAACCGCATCCGCGACGCCGAGGGCCAGGAGCGGGAGCTGGAGCGGCACGTGCGCGGCGAACTCAGCGCCCTCGTGGGCGAGCAGGCCGAACCCCTCGACCACCTCCAGCAGGTGCTGGTACGGATCGATGCAGGTCTGGCCCGGGCCCGTTACGGCCAGTGGCTGGGGGCGGTGCGGCCCGAGCTGGCCGATTCGGCCGACGCCCCCTTCGAGCTGCGGGACCTGCGCCACCCCCTGCTGCTCTGGCAGGAACGGCGCGAGGGCGGCCGGCCCGTGGTGCCCGTGACCATCCGGGTCGGCCCGGAGCTGCGGGTGGTGGCGATCACCGGCCCCAACACCGGCGGCAAGACCGTGACCCTCAAGAGCCTGGGGCTGGCGGCCCTGATGGTCCGGGCCGGCCTGTTCCTGCCCTGCGCCGGCACCCCCCGGCTGCCCTGGTGCGGCCAGGTGCTCGCCGACATCGGCGATGAGCAGTCGCTGCAGCAGAACCTCTCCACCTTCAGCGGCCACATCCGCCGCATCGCCCGGATTCTGGCGGCCCTGCCGGGGGAGGTCGCCCCGCAGGGAGCGGCGGCCCTGCCCCAGGGGCCGGCGGCCCTGGTGCTGCTCGACGAGGTGGGGGCCGGCACCGATCCCACCGAGGGCAGCGCCCTGGCCGCCGCCCTGCTGCGCCATCTCGCCGACCGCGCCCGCCTCACCGTCGCCACCACCCACTTCGGCGAACTCAAGGCGCTCAAGTACGCCGATCCCCGCTTCGAGAATGCGTCGGTGGCCTTCGACGTCGAGACCCTCTCACCCACCTACCGGCTGCAGTGGGGCATCCCCGGCCGCAGCAACGCCCTGGCGATCGCCTCCCGCCTGGGGCTCCACCCCGCCGTGCTGGCGGTGGCCGCCGCCCAGCTGGAGCCCGGCGGCGAGGGCGACGTCAACCGGGTGATCGAGGGGCTGGAGCAGGAGCGCCGGCGCCAGCAGGAGGCGGCCGAGGCGGCGGCGGCGCTGCTGGCCCGCACCGAGCTGCTGCACGAGGAACTTCTGCAGCGCTGGTCGCAGCAGAAGGAGCAGTCGGCGGAGCAGCAGGAGCAGCGCC
>CAZBMT010000010.1:0-18675 GCA_964492645.1 uncultured Cyanobium sp.
CAGCAGCCAGACGTGCCGGTGCCACCCTGCTCAACCTGATCACCCACCGCTTCGAACCCCAGGGCGTCACGGGCCTGGCCCTGCTGGCGGAGTCCCATATCTCCATCCACACCTGGCCCGAATCGGGCTACGCGGCCGTCGACGTGTTCACCTGCGGTGACCACACCATGCCCGAGCGAGCCTGCCAGGTCCTCTGGGAGGAGCTGGGGGCCGGGCGCCACAAGCTCACGAGCTTCCGCCGCGAAACGCCCGAGGCCCTGATCGACAGCCAGAGGGAGCCCCACCTCGCCAGCGCCTGAGCGCTGGTGAGCTTCCACCCACTGCCGGGGACAGGTTCCCCGGCACATTTCCCCGCGTCCATCAGCGCTCCGGCGCCAGGACGCGGTTCAGCTTTCCGCTGACGAGTCCCTCGAGGTCGAGGGCGACGGCGGTGAACCCCATCTCCCGGAACGCCCCCACCAGCTCGGGGCGCAGCTCACCCTGGGCCAGACGCTCCAGCGCCGCCGGCAGTCCGGCCGCAGGGATCTCGATGCGGGCCGTCTCCCCCTGGCTGCGCACCCGCAGCTCGGCAAAGCCGCGCTGGCGCAGCCAGTCCTCGGCGGCGGCCACCCGGGCCAGCCGCGTGGCGCTGATCGGTTCGCCGTAGGGGAAGCGGGAGGCGAGGCAGGGCTGGGCGGGCTTGTCCCACCAGGGCAGCCCGAGGGCCCGGGAGAGCCGGCGCACCCCGGCCTTGTCGATGCCGGCCTCCGCCAGCGGTGAACGCACACCGAACTGCCGGGCGGCCCGGATCCCGGGCCGGTGGTCGCCCAGGTCGTCGCAGTTGACGCCATCCAGCACCTGGGCCCCTTCGGCGGCGGCGGCGATGGGGGCCAGCAGCCGGTGCAGCTCCCGCTTGCAGGCGTAGCAGCGATCCTGTGGGTTGCTGCTGTAGGCGGGGTCGGCCAGTTCCGCGGTGGCCACTTCCTGGTGGCGCAGGCCCAGCCAGCGGGCCTGGTCGCTGGCCTCCTGGCGCAGATGGGGGGCCAGGGCCGGCGAGACGCCGGTGACCGCCAGGGCCCGCTCCCCCAGCCGCTCGACGGCCAGGGCGGCCACCAGGGCGCTGTCGACACCGCCGGAATAAGCCACCACCACCTGGGGGAAGACGTCGAGCTGGCGGCAGAGGGCTTCCAGGCTCCGCTCCAGCGGGGCGGGCAGGGCTTCGAGCAGGCTGAGGTGACGGGGGGCTGGCATGGGGTGGATCCTGGCAAAGCTGGGTAGCATCCGGGCCAGATCCGCCCGCCGCCGCTCGCCGTCACGCGCCGATGACCCCCGCCGCCCGCAGCACCCAGACTCCGCAGCGCGGCACCGGACGGGGCATCGGCATCCGCACCGCCGCCGGCAGCGATGAACGCGCCCACGGCCAGCTGCACGTCTACGACGGCGAGGGCAAGGGCAAGAGCCAGGCGGCCCTGGGGGTGGTGCTGCGCACGATCGGGCTGGGCATCTGCGAGCAGAAGCGCACCCGGGTGCTGCTGCTGCGGTTCCTCAAGGGTCCCGGCCGCGCCTACGACGAGGACAGCGCCATCGAGGCCCTGCAGCAGGGCTTCCCCCACCTGATCGACCAGGTGCGCACCGGCCGGGGGGATTACTTCAGCGCCGCGGAGGCCACCCGCTTCGACCACCAGGAGGCCCAGCGGGGCTGGGACATCGCCAAGGGGGCGATCGCCAGCAACCTCTATTCGGTGGTGGTGCTCGACGAGCTCAACCCCGTGCTCGACCTGGGCCTGCTCGACACCGAGGAGGTGGTGCGGACCCTGGCCACCAAGCCGGCGGGGATGGAGATCATCTGCACGGGCCGGGGGGCGCCACGCCAGCTGGTGCAGCTGGCCGATCTGCACTCGGAGATGCGGGCCCACAGCGGCCCCCAGCAGGGTCTGGAGGGCCTGGAGATCTACACCGGCGAAGGCAAGGGCAAGTCCACCAGCGCCCTGGGCAAGGGACTGCAGGCCATCGGCCGGGGCATCAGCCAGGACAAGAGCCATCGGGTGCTGATCCTGCAGTGGCTCAAGGGCGGGGCGGGCTACACCGAGGACGCGGCCATCGCCGCCCTGCGCGAGAGCTACCCCCACCTGGTGGATCATCTGCGCTCGGGACGGGACGCCATCGTCTGGCGCGGCCAGCAGCAGCCGATCGACTACGTCGAGGCGGAGCGGGCCTGGGAGATCGCCCGGGCCGCCATCGCCAGCGGCCTCTACAAGACCGTGATCCTCGACGAACTGAACCCCACCGTGGATCTGGAACTGCTGCCGGTCGAGCCGATCGTCCAGACCCTGCTGCGCAAGCCCACCGAGACCGAGGTGATCATCACGGGCCGCTGCAAGAGCCGGCCGGCCTACTTCGACCTGGCCAGCGTCCACTCGGAGATGGTGTGCCACAAGCACTACGCCGAGCGGGGCGTCGACCTCAAGCGCGGCGTCGACTACTGAACCTGCCGGCCAGGCGGCCGGCGATCCGCAGGGCGCCGCTCAGGGCTTCCCCGTTCCATCCACCGGATCGAGTCCCAGCACGTCGTCCTCCAGCATCTCCACCTCCTCCGAGGCGATGAAGCGTCCCAGCAGCAGGCCCACCAGCAGGGCCACGTAGAGGGTGCTGGCGACGCTGAGCAGGATCACGAAGCGCTCCCCCACCGCATTGGCCGGCAGCACGTCGCCATAGCCGACGCCGGCGATGGTGACGAAGCTGAAGTAGGTGAGCCGATCGAGCAGCACCTGGTGGTTGGCGGCAGCCCCGAGGCTGAAGCTGCCGGGCACCAGCACCTGGGTGGCCGTGGCCAGCACCCCGCCGGTGAGGCCCAGATGCAGGTAGCCCGCGGCGGCTCCGGCCATCACCTGGACGTTCACCCGTGGCACCCGGGCCAGCAGGCGCACCAGCCGAATGGAGGTGGCCAGGAAAAAGAGACTCAGCAGCACCATTTCCACGGCGCGGAACAGACCGCCGTGCCAGGTCCCGGTGAGCACCGGCAACCAGAGTCCCGCGCCTCCTACCACCCCGATCCCCCGGAAGATCTCCTGACGCAGGCGGGCGTAGGTCACCCCGGCGATCACCGGCAGGGTGAGGATCGACTGCAGGATCAACAGATTGAAGACCAGGGCCAGAAGGACCTGGCCCGGCCAGCCCCGCGTGGCCGTGAGCGGCATCACCAGGATCGGCAGCAGGGCCGAGACCAGGAGCGGCAGGAAGCGCTTCTCGAGCGCGATCAGGCGACGGGCTTCCAGGCGGCGGCGTTCGAGCCACCGCTGCCTGGCGGGGGAGAGGGGATCAGTAGCGCGGAACGTCAGGATCCACCTCCTGGCTCCAGGCGTCGATGCCGCCCTGCACGTTCACGCCTTCGATGCCGTGACGCCCCAGGGCGATCAGGGCCTTGGCGGAACGGCCGCCCAGCTTGCAGTGGACGTAGAGCCGCTTGCCGCTCGCCAGCCGCCGCACCTCCTCGATGGCCTCGCCGCTCTCAATCCGATCAAGGGGCACCAGCACGGCGCCGGGGATCACCGCGATCTCCGCTTCCGGGGGATTGCGGACATCAAGCAGCAGCAGGTCGTCCTGGGGGCCATCGAGCAGGGTCTTCAGTTCGCTCACGCTGATGGTGGCCACGCTGCCCGCCTCCTCCTGGCCGGGGGCCGAACCACCCACGCCGCAGAACTCCTGGTAATCGATCAGAGCCTCGATCACGGGGCGCTCCGGATTGGGGCGCAGCTTCAGCTCACGGAAGCTCATCTTCAGGGCATCGAAGAGCAGCAGGCGGCCGCTGAGGCAGGTGCCGATGCCGGTGATCAGCTTGACCGCCTCGGTGGCCTGGATGACCCCGATGATGCCAGGCAGCACTCCCACCACGCCGCCTTCTGCGCAGGAGGGCACCATGCCCGGTGGGGGCGGTTCGGGGAACAGGTCCCGGTAGTTGGGGCCTCCCTGGTAGTTGAACACCGTGGCCTGGCCCTCAAAGCGGAAGATGGAGCCATAGACGTTCGGCTTGTCGAGCAGCACGCAGGCGTCGTTGACCAGGTAGCGGGTGGGAAAGTTGTCGGTGCCGTCGCAGACGATGTCGTAGCCGGCGATGATCTCGAGGGCGTTCTCACTGGTGAGAGCCGTTTCGTAGAGATCCACCTGGCAGTGGGGGTTGATCTCATGGATCCGGGCTCTGGCGGATTCGATCTTGGGCTTGCCCACCCAGCTGGTGCCGTGGATCACCTGGCGCTGCAGGTTGCTGTGGTCCACCACGTCGAAATCGACGATGCCGAGACGGCCCACCCCGGCGGCGGCCAGATACAGCAGCAGGGGGGAACCCAGGCCACCGGTGCCGACGCAGAGCACCGAGGCGGCCTTGAGCCGCTTCTGCCCCTCCATGCCGATCTCCGGCAGGATCAGGTGGCGGGAGAAGCGCACCACCTCATCGGGGCTCAGCTGGACGGCGCTGGTGTCGGGAGGAAGCATGGCAGCGAAGGCCCACGACGCTCGAATCGTCCATTCTCCACGCCAACCGCCGGGGAGCGCCCTGCTCCGGCAACCACCAGCAGGCCAGGGACCACGGCCCGTCCCCGGCATCCGCCGACGCGGCGGGGCTGTCGGCCTGCCCCAGGATCAGCATCAGGGTGGGAGCGAAGGCCAGGGAGCGATCCAGGGCCGAGGGCACCGGTGCCGAAAGCGGGTGGCTGTGGGCCGAACCCAGGACCGTCAGCCCCCTGGCCCGGGCCCACTTCTGCGCCTGCAGCTGCTCGCGGGGATCGAGAGCGAAGCGGCGGCGGCGCTCCAGCGGGGGATCCCAGACGTTGAGGCAGGGCCAGACCTGCTCGATGTGCCAGGGGTCACGGCGACCCAGCAGCAGGGCGCAGCCCTCCTCGGGGGCGGCCGCCAGCAGGACGGCCTCCAGCAGCGTCAGCGCCTCCCGACCGAGGCCCAGCTCCTCTGGCGTCCGTGGGTTCACACCGGTACGTTATGCATCATTCCGTCCAGAGGCTTTCCCTTCCATGATCGACAGCACGACCGAGGTGAAGGAGCCCACCCAGGAGGAAGCCACCCCCGCCACCGCCGCGGACGTGGATTTCGCCGAGCGTTACAGCGAAGTGATCGGCAAGGTCAACGAAACCCTCGACAAGATCGATTGGAGCCAGGTGGGTCGGATCGGCAAGGCCTCCGGTGTGCTGCTGGCGGTGATCGTGGCCCAGATCCTGATCAAGGGCGTGCTCGACACCATCAATCTGCTGCCGATCGTCCCGGGCCTGCTTGAACTGCTTGGTCTGGTGGTGGTGGGGAGCTGGAGCTGGAACAACCTCACCACCGGTGAGAAGCGCTCGGCCGTGATGGCGAAGCTGCAGTCGCTGCGCAAGGAATACCTGAGCTGATCCAGCTCTTCGGCTAGCCAGCCCGTGCCAGCAGGGCATCGATTCCTGTCTGGCACTGGCCCACGTAGCTGCCACCGAAGAGGTTGGCGTGATTGAGCAGGTGATACAGGTTGTAGAGGTCGGCGCGTGACCGGTGCCCTGAGGGCAGGGGCCAGGTCTCCTGGTACCCCTGGAAGAAAGCCTCGGGAAACCCACCGAACAGGCGGGCCATGGCCAGATCCACCTCCCGGTCGCCCCGGTGGACCGCCGGATCGAAGATCACCCCCTGGCCATCGCTGGTGACGGCGGCGTTGCCCCTCCAGAGATCCCCGTGCACCAGGCAGGGGTCGGGACGGTGCGCCCCCAGCCACTCCCCTGCGCGCTCCAGCAGCTGGGCCGCCCGCCGCAGGGGGTGGCCGCTGCTGGCCAGGTGCTCAAGCTGGGGGGCCAGGCGCCGTTCCACGAAGAACCGACCCCAGTCCGCCTCCCAGCCGTTCCGCTGCGGGAAGGAACCGATGACGTTGTCCCGGGGCCAGCCGAAGGCCTCTCCGGGACGATCCTCGGCCACGCAGCTGCGGGTCAGGCTGTGGCGATGCAGGGCCGCCAACGCTGCACCCAGGCGGCGCCATTGCGGCGCATGGGCCGCAGTGGCGCCGGACTCCAGCTCGAACCAGGGGAGCACCAGCACGGCCAACGGTCCGGTCACGCCGCAGGCCAGGGGAACAGGCACCCTTGGGCCCGCCTCCACTGACGCCGTCGCGAGGGCCCGCAGCCCCTCCGCCTCGGCTTCCAGGATCGGCAGGGAAGGGGCTGCGTTGGTTTTGGCGAACAGCCGGCGGCCATCGGCCAGATCCAGGCGCCAGGCGCTGTGGATGCAGCCGCCGCCGACTGGGGCGCGAGCCACCAGCTCCGCCCCGAACTGCTCGGCCAGCCAGGCGGCGAGGGGATCAGGGGACGGCAGACGCATGGGAGAAAGGATGACTCGCTCCAGCCTGTCCCGAGGACCCTCACGACCTATGGCAAGAGCCTGCAACGACCATCCCGGCCTGACGGCAAGGATGGGTCGGCGTCGGGAGGAAACACCCTCACGCCAATGCGGCTGTCGTTCTGATCCGTGCCCTGAGCCTGCGGCTGAAGCCGAAGGCGGCAGCTGCGCCCAGGACCGGGACAGGTCCGGGGACGGAGTCCGGCGGCGCGTTCCTCGCTCTCTGGATGAAGGAGTTGTTGACAACAGAAACGACCGTTTGACCCTCCGCAGAGAACGCATCCTTGATCTTGAGCGCCGACACACCAGGAGCGAACCAATAGGTCGCCGGTGGGACTCCATTCACGGCCACCAGTGATGCGGAACCGCCGCTCCAGCTGACGTTCTTGGTCACCGTGCAACTACCCAACTCCGGGAAAGCACAACCCGCATCCAGGCCGACGGCCTGAAATTCAAAGGCCACGGGATCAGTAACGGCAATGGTGTAAGCGATGGACCCGGACTTGGTCGGAGGGTTGAGGGTAGATCCAAAATCGTAAATCAGGCCGGCCGTATCAAAGCGGATCTCCGTATTCGCGCCGAGGCCATCGCAGATGATGTTGGAGATGATCTTGTCACCCACCGACAGGTCAGCAGCGATTCCGCAGGTGGTGATGGCAGCGGCCTTGGCCGGAGTGGCTGACATCGCGGCAGCGACGGCGGTCCCGACAGCGACGGCAAACAGCAACCTGGCGTGAGCCAAACAGGCCGGGCCTGCCGTACAGATGGCAAGGGCAGAAGAAGGTTGAGCCATCGTCATGCTTCCGGGGTACAGGGCGGAAAGGAAAAGCGATGACCAACATTCAAGCGGTCACACTTTTACTGCAGTCAACCTATCGATAAATCTCAGGAAGCAAAGAGCCGTAGACGCAGCATCTCTGCAGCCGATGAGCAACATCCATGCAGAAATAGACGACGGCGAGACATCAGGGAAGTCGCAGCAGCGATCGCCGGGGCCCGCAGGAAGCCCTGCCACTGTGCCGAGGCCTGACCCGTGCTCGCTTGGGAGGCTGTCCATCGACTTGCCGAAGGGCCTCCACGTCCGGCGCCCCGGCGGCCAGGGGCCCCGGCGGCCAGGCCGGAGCATCGGCCCACGACCACGAGTCCCAACCTGCCAGCATCCCTACCGATCCATCGGTACAGCCTTGAATCCCAGCGACAGGGCCCGGGCCGATGCGGTGGTGGTGGGCGCCGGCATCGCCGGCCTGACGGCGGCGGCCTTACTGGCCAAACAGGGGCTGCAGGTGGAGCTGCTCGAAGCCCATCACCAAAGTGGCGGCTGCGCCGGCACCTTCCGGCGCGGGCCCTACGTATTCGACGTGGGGGCCACCCAGGTGGCGGGGCTGGAGCAGGGCGACGGCGCCCCCGCGGGCATCCATGCCCGGCTGTTCCGCCATCTTGGGGTGGCGCCGCCGGCGGCCGTGCCACTGGATCCCGGCTGCGTGGTGGACCTGGCCGATGGACGCGAGCCGGTGTCGATCTGGCGCGACCCGGAGCGCTGGCAGCAGGAACGGTTGCGCCAGTTCCCCGGCAGTGAACGCTTCTGGGCCCTCTGCGACGCCCTGCACCGGGCCAACTGGGCCTTCGCCTCGAGGGATCCGGTGCTGCCGCCCCGCACCTGGTGGGATCTGGGCCAGCTGCTCGGGGCCTTGGGGCCGGGAACGCTGGCCAGCGGCCTGCTCACCACCGCCACCATGGCCAACCTGCTGCAGCTCAGCGGCTGCGCTGCCGACCGGCGGCTGCGGCGCTTCCTGGACCTGCAGCTGAAGCTCTACTCCCAGGAACCCGCCGATCGCACAGCGGCGCTCTATGGGGCCACGGTGCTGGCGATGGTGCAGGAGCCCCTGGGGCTGTGGCACCTGGAGGGGTCGATGCAGACCCTGAGCGACAGCCTTGAGCAGGCCGTGGCACTGCACGGCGGTCGGCTGCGGCTGCGGCATCGCGTCACACGGTTGCTGCCGCCCGCCCAGCCGGACGCCCCCTGGCAGATCACGGGTTGGCGCGCCGGAGACCGGCCCGGGGCCCCCAGGACGCCGGAGCAGGAGTTCAGCCTGACCGCGTCCGAGGTAGTGGTCACCCTGCCGCCCCAGACCCTGCCGGCGCTGCTCGGGGAGGCCCTGCCATCCGGCTACCGCCGACGTCTCGAGGCGCTGGGCGAACCCAGCGGCGCCCTGGTGTTCTACGGAGCCGTCGGGCGGGACAGGCTGCCGCCGGGCTGCCCCAGCCACCTGCAGCTGGACGCCCCTGATCCCGGCTCCCTGTTCGTGTCCGTCAGCCAGGAGGGGGATGGCCGGGCCCCTGCCGGGCGCGCCACGGTGATCGCCAGTGTGTTCACCCCGGCCCGACCCTGGTTCGGTGGGGATGAGGCCGACCATCAGGCCCGCAAGCAGCAGGCGATGGCCGCCATCCAGGGGGGCCTGGCGCGGCTGCTGGGGGTGGGGCCCGCCGACTGGCTGCACGGGGAGCTGGCCACCCCCCGGGGCTTTGCCGGCTGGACCGGCCGGCCCTGGGGCTACGTGGGCGGCCTGGGCCAGCACCCCAGCCGCTTCGGGCCCTTCGGCCTGGCCAGCCGCACGCCCCTGGCTGGTCTGTGGCTCTGCGGCGATGCCATCCACCCCGGTGAGGGCACCGCCGGGGTGAGTCTTTCGGCCCTGATGGCCTGCCGCCAGCTGCTGGCCGGGCGGGGGGTGGACCTGCGGCCCTGACCCCCCAGGCGACGGCTCAGTTGACGCTGACGCGCACCACCCGGCCACCCAGACGCTGGACCCGCTGAAGGGCCTCGTTCATGCGGCTGTAGGGCACCCGCATCACGTAGGCACCGCTGCGCACCACGGCGTTGTTCACCAGCCCGGTGGCGGTGATGGTGGCCACCCGGCCACTGGGAGCGCTGGTGCCCCGCACGCCGGCCGACACCACAAGGGCCTCCTCGCGGTGGCCGCGTCCGTGATCGGTGTTCTGGCCACTGCGGGAGATCGGACCATCGACGCTTGCGCCGCCCTGGGCCAGATTGGCCTGGAAGAAGGATTCACCGCTGAAGCGGGGGCGCAGGACCGTCACCGTTACGGCCCGATCCTGGTGCAGGGCCCGGCCGAGCTTGAAGCGGGTGCCGGCACTGTCTCCCTTCACCGAAGCGGCCGCCCCACCGGCCAGCTGCATCAGCCAGGAGAACTGCTGCCCCTGGTGGCCGGCGGAATAGTCCCAGCCGTGCAGATAGGGCACCACGTCGGAACCGAAGCGATCCTGGTACTCGGGGCTGTCGATGTAGGAGTCGATCTCGGCGTCGTAGCCCTGCTCCTGCAGGATCGTGAAGTGGTGCAGCATCTCGGCCTTGTTGTGGGGAGCCCGGCCGAGGAGATGCTTGTGATTCAGTTCAATGAAGCGATAGGGATTGCAGTTCTCGAAGAAACGGGAGCGATAGAGGCCGCTCCTGGCGAGGGTGCGCACGAATTCCTGCACCGTGAGGTATCCGTTGCGGAACAGGGATTCGGCACCGGAGAGGCGCTCACTCTGCATCACATACTGCTGGCCCAGCACCTGCTGATACACCAGGCGGATGATGGCATCACGATCCTGCTGGGAGGCTTTGGACCAGTTCTCCTTGTTGCGGTCATCCGCGAAACGCTCGATCCCAAGGGACGGGGCTTGGACCAGGGCCATGGTGGAAACAGGGCAAAGGGCAGAGGGAGGAGCATCGCCGCGGACGGCCCACCTGGCGGATTCAGGCAGGAACCGGTGCGGTAGCACAGAAGGCGGTTCCCCGGAAGGCCGTGCCCGCCGGCGATGTCAAGCTGCGATTCTCAGCGGATTCCCTGGAAATCAGGCGGAATCGTTACAGCGCTCAGTGCCTGAGGCAAGGATCCATACATTCCTTCACCACGAAGGATTGCGTCTTCACCAGGAAAGATTGCAAAAGGAAAAGCTTGCCAAAGGCCAGAATCGCTTCAGGAGGCGATCCGGCCGGAATCGTTGCGGTGACTCTGGATCTGACGCAGGGGCCGCCGACCGCCATCGTGGTGGAGGCTGGGGCGGGACAAGACCGGCAACTGGAGGGAGGGGGAGGGGCTGGCCGCATCTTGGCGGAGGCTGGCTCAGACGGTTTCGAGGGCGGCCGGCTCATCGGCCGGAGACCAGCCCAGAGCGGTGGAGCGGCCCCCACCGGACGGACGGGACTGGCGCCTGGGTTGCGGGAGCCCGATCGTCACCATGTCTCCTACGACCTTCCGACCCTCATGCAACACCCGGCCGCAACGTCCAGAGGCGAGGCGACACAAGCTGATGAAAGACACTGTGAAAGGAAGGCCACGGCCGTGGTGATGAGCTCCACCCCGAACCGTCAACCCCCGGGACTCACTCGTCGCTGGGCAGCAGCACCAGGGTGTGCAGCCGATCGGTGCCGAGATCGTGGGTGAGGATCCAAACCTGCAGCCCCTGGCCAAGATCGAAGACGCTGCGCAGAGACCCCTGCTGCCGGCAGGCGGCGATGGTGTTGTCGCGGGCATCGCGGGCATCCACCACGCCCCAGTCGCCCCGTCGGTGCCGGGCCACCAGACGCTGCAGGGTTTCCGCGTCCACCCACTCGCGCACCTGGGGATGAACGTCCACCGGGCCGATGGCGAGGCGGGCAGCCATGACGGATCACCAGGCAGGCAATGAGCTTAGGGCGGAGGCGGGCCGGCCTCAGCGCAGGTGGTCGAGCTCGCCGCGGCCGTGCCGATCGGCCAGGGCGTCGTAACCGCCGATGGGCTCGCCATCGATGAACACCTGGGGCAAGGAGGTCAGGCCGCTGCGCTCGGCGACCGCCGCCCGCGCCGCGTCGTCGTCGGCGCGCTGCAGCACGTGGGGGATGCCGAGGGTGCGCAGCATCCGCAGGGCCCGGGCCGAGTAGGGACAGCCGCTGCGCACGGCGATCTCCACCCGGGGAGGGGCCGGAGCCGTGTCGGCGGTGGGCCGGACCGCGGCTTTCGCCAAGGCGTCTTGGGGCGGATCCTGGGGTGCTCCGACCTCCGGCAGGAAGCCCACCAGCAGGTCGGCGCCCCGGAGCACCAGGGTGCCGTGCTCGAGGTGGCCGCCCCACACCTGGCAGTCACCGTCGGAGAGGCTCAGGTGCAGGTGCACGCCCTGGGGCGCCACGGTGCCCTGCAGGGTGATGATCTCCAGATGGCCCTGCAGCACGGTGGGTTCCTCCAGGCCCGGGCACTGGAAGGCCGCCTGGGAGAGGTCGCCCACCACGCCGAGCACGAACCCGGAGGCGCCCGCTTCGATCGCCAGCTGCTCGAGGCTGGCGCGCAGATCACTGCCCGGGCCGAGATGCAGCGGCAGGGGGTGCATGGCGGAAAGGGGCGTGGCAGGGGGTCAAGGTAAGTCCTGGGCTTCCGGCGCCTGCGGTGCCAGGCGGCAGCGCAGCAGGGCCAGGGCCTCGTCGGGCAGGCCCAGAAAGCGGTCGAGCCAGGGGTCACCGCTGGGAGCGATGCTGGCCACGCCCACCAGCAGAGCCCGGCCGTCGCCGTCGAGGGGCTGGCCGCTGGCCTGGTGGCGGCGGCCCTGCACCGGGCCGGTGCCGAGCGTCGTGGCGACGATCAGGTCGGGGGCGCGGTAGAGGTTGCCGATGGCGAAGCGGAAGCGGGCCTCGAAGTGCAACGCCATGGCTCCGCCGGCGGCGTCGACAACGCCCTCGAGCCGCCCCGGGTGGATCGTGATCGCCAGGCCGGGGGGCAACGGCAGCCCCAGGAAGCGGGTGCTGCGCCAGTCGAGCGGCGGGATCCTCAGGCCAGCGGGATCGAAGCGGAGGCTGCCGGAGCCGGTTGGATCCGCGGCACTGAGCTCACCCGGCCCGCCACCGCCACGGGCGTCATAGCGGAAGCGGGGATAGGCGCCGATCGCAAGGCCGCAGCCAGCCAGGGTCTGAAGCGTCAGTTCAGCCATTCAGCTGGATCTCCGCCTGGGTGGGGTAGGGGATCACGATCCCCTCGGCGGCGAACAGGGCCAGCAGGGCCCGGTTGAGCCGAGCCACCTCATCCTTGAACGCCGCATAGGTGGGCTGGCTGGAGCGGTAGTCGTAGGTGAAGTCGTAGCTGAAGTCGCTGATGGCCAGCAGACGGCAGGCGCGGAAGGCGGCCAGGGGCTCGGCCTCGAACAGGGAGGCGATCAGGCCCGGGATGCGCTGCAGCTGCTCGGGGCTGGTGCTGTAGGCCACCCCGATCACCATGCGGGAGCGGATCACCTGATCGAGGATCTGCCGCAGGCGCAGCAGGACAGCTTCCCGCAGGGTGAGGTACTCGGTCCAGCTGGGGGCGTGAATCTGCCCGCAGCAGCGCAGCAGCAGCTCGCCGTCGTCGGTCGCCTGGTCGAGGAACACCTGGGTGCCGGACAACCCCGGCAGATCGATCAGGTACTGACGGCCGTAATGGACCAGATCGTCCAGCTGGTCGGGGGTGAGATCGGCCGGCAGGGGCAGGTGCAGCTCGAAGACATGCAGCACCACATCCGGCGCCTGGCCCGAGCGCAGGGAGTAGTTGACGATCGTCTCCTCATCGACGACCGAATTGGGGATGGTGATGCGACTCTCGTGGGTCTGCAGCTCCAGGGAGCGCAGGCCGATCTTGGTGACGTAGCCGAGGTTGCTGCCGATGCGGCAGAACTCCCCCACCCGCAGGGGACGGTCGGTCTGGATCGACAGGCCGGCGAACAGGTTGCCCAGCAACTTGGAAGCGCCAAGGCCGATCGCCAGGCCGGGCACGGCGGAGAAGGCCAGCACGGTGGAGGCCGGCAGGCCCAGCAGGATCAGCAGCCGGTACATCAGGGAGACGCCGATGACGGCGCCCAGCACCCGGCAGACGGGCATCACCAGATTGCTGACGCGGCTCAGCTGCAGGGCGTTGCGGCGGCCGCGCAGGATCGTGATCCACTCCGCCAGGCTGCGGCCCAGGGCCTCCATCAGGAAGAAGCTGAACAGCCCGGCCCAGCAGAAATACAGGGTGTAGAGCCCATACATCAGCACCTGCAGCGACACGCCCGTGACGTTGACGTGCTGGTCAAGCAGCAGTTCCACCAGCCGGGTGATGGGCAGGGCCACCACCGCCAGCAGCACACGCTGCCAGGCGATGTTGTCCCGTCGCCAGATCGCCATGGGGGTGGAAGCCCTGCCGGCGGAGCGCCCGGTCATCCGATAGGTGCTCAGCAGGGCCAGCACCAGCCGGTACTGCACGAAGGCGAAGGCTACGAACAGCCCCAGCCCCAGCAGGACCTGGAACAGGGTCTGTTCCCAGAGATGGACCTCAAGCACGTTGCGGCGGAAGGCCGCAGGAAGGCTCAGGTACCAGCGGGGCGGCAGGAGGTGGCCGGGTCTGAGGCTGAACGTGTCATAGATGGCGGGCGTCAGCAGGCTGGCGGGGCCGTCGGCTGGGGCCCTCTGATGTCTGATCTCCTCGTAGAGACCGGGGATCTGGGCCACCGTGCCAGCGGAGAACCGGTAGCCGCGATCCCGGCCACCTTCGGTGCCCTCGTCGGTGAGGGTGATGGAGGTGCCCGGAATCGTCCAGCTGGCGCTGGGGTTCACCCGAGATTCGTTCAGGGCCTTCATCCCGGCCGCATCCGGAATCTCGAAGGGCTTGCGGCTGTGGGTGAAGACGTAATCGAGGATCACCTTGAGCTTGAGGGCATACTCATCGGCGAAATCCGCCCGGATGCTCTGGGGAATCTCCGACACATCCAGGGCCTTCACCGCCTCCTCGAAGTAGCTGTTGATCAGCGCCAGCTCGTTGCGCACGGCCCTCGACCAGACCAGAGCGGGTGTCGCCTCTGCCTGGGACTCGATCCGGGCGATGTCGCGGCTCACCTGGGCCATCACCACGTAGAAGTTCAGCAGGGTGGCCCGCGGGCTGTCTCCCACCACCTGGTTCAGGGGCGCATCCGTCCATTGCTGTTTCAGCTCCAGCAGCTGGCCATGGAACGGCTGGCTCTCCAGGGGCACGAAGGTGTTCCGGGCCGACACCGGAGGCGCGCCCGCCTGGGCGGCGGAGAACACCGCCGTTGAGAGGCCCAGCAGGGGCAACAGGCAGGCGATCAGGAACGCCAGCAGCGGCCGCAGCCGACGGGACGGACGGAGCGGACGGGGCACCCTGGAGTCGCGGCACAGGACCCGCATGATGGCGGCTCAGCCCGCCGGCAGCACCTGGCGGTAGCCGTTGGCCTCGCACACCCGCAGGGGGGTGGCGAACAGGGCGCTGAGGGGGGCGTCCTGCAGCAGGGCCTCCGTGGGGCCGTCACCCACCACCTGGCCCTCCCGCAGCAGCACGCAGCGCTGGATCTCGGGCAGTACCGCCTCGATCTGGTGGGTCACCAGCAGCAGAGTGGTGCCGGCGCCGGCCAGCTCCCGCAGGATCGCCAGCAGCTGGTGTTTCGCCTTCAGATCGAGGCCGTTCGTGGGTTCGTCCAGCACCAGCACCTCGGGCCCGTGCACCAGGGCCCGGGCCAGCAGCAGGCGCCGCCGCTGGCCATCGGAGAGCTGGGCAAATGGGCACCCGGCCAGGTCGGCCAGCCCCAGCTGCGCCATCAGCTCCGCCACCCGCCGTCGCTGGGCCCCGGTGGCCACCTGGCTGCGGCCGATCCCCACCGAACCGAAGTACCCCGAGAGCACCACATCGGCGGCGGGCACCCCGCCCGTGTAGGTCGCCTGCAGATCCTGGGACACCAGGCCGATGCGACCCCGCAGCTGCCAGAGGTTCACCGTCTCGCTGCCGAAGATCCGCAGGCGGGAGCCGGGCTTCACCACGGGGTAGATCTCGCGGCTGAGCAGCTTCACCAGCGAACTCTTGCCGGAGCCGTTGGGGCCCAGCACCACGGTGTGCTCGCCGCGGTACAGCCGCAGGGAGAGATCCGCGAAGACGCGGCGGGGCCCCAGCCAGGCCTCGACCGCCTCCAGCTCCAGATAGGCCGCAGGGGGGGTGGTCATCGGGCGGGCGGTCATGGGGGCGCGCTCATGCCGGGGCCGGGGCCGGGGGCTGGGCCTCGATGGCGCCATCACCTGCGGGGCGGCCCCAGCCGAGCTTGCGCTCCAGCTGGCGGATCATCTTGCCGGCCAGATCCAGGCCGGTGGCGGTCTCGATCCCCTCGAGTCCCGGGCTGGAGTTCACCTCCAGCAGCAGGGGGCCGCGGTGGGAACGCAGGATGTCGACGCCGGCCACATCCAGCCCCAGGGCCTTGCAGGCCTTGACGGCCATCTGCTTCTCCGCCGCATCGAGCTGCACCGTCCGGGCCGTTCCCCCCTGGTGGAGGTTGGCCCGGAACTCCCCCTCGGCGGCTGTCCGCTCGATGGCGGCCACCACCTTGCCGCCCACCACGAAGCAGCGCAGATCCGTGCCGCCGGCCTCCTTGATGAACTCCTGCACCAGCAGGTTGGCGTCGAGGCTCTGGAGGGCGTTGATGACGCTTTCGGCCGCCTTCTGGGTCTCGGCCAGCACCACGCCCTTGCCCTGGGCCCCCTCCAGCAGCTTCACGATCAGGGGCGCGCCACCCACCATGCGGATCAGATCCACCGTGTCGAGGGGGGAGTCGGCGAAGCCCGTGACGGGGGTGTTGAGGCCGGCGCGGACGAATTCCTGGGAGGCGAAGAGCTTGTCGCGGGAGGCGGTGATCGCCTGGGCACTGTTGAGGGACGGCACCCCCATCGACTCGAACTGCCGCGTCACGGCGCAGCCGTAGAAGGTGACGCTGGGGCGGATGCGGGGGATGACGGCATCCACCGTGCCGAGCACGTCCCCGCCGCGGTAGTGGACCTCCGGGTTGCGGGGATCGAGGCGGATGTAGCACTGGCGGATGTTGAGAAACCGCATCTGATGGCCCCGCTCCTCACCGGCCTCGATCAGGCGGCGGTTGCTGTAGAGCTCGGGGTTGCTGGCCAGCAGCACGATCCGCAGGCCGGCCTCCCGCGGGCGGACATGGGCATAGAGGGCACGGCTCTCCTCGGCGCTGAGGCTGCGCAGGTGATGGCTGCCCTCCGGATCCACCAGGATCCGGCCCACCATCGCCTGGCGACCCAGCAGCATCCGATAGCCCATGGCATCGCGGTTGGCGAGCGTCAGCTCCACCTCCCAGCTCTGCGCGCCGAGCACCAGCCGCTCCCGGATCACGTAGCGGCTCTCCGGGATCCCGCTGGTGTTGCGCACCTCCCGCCTGGCCACCACGGGGGCCTCGTGGCGCACCACCACGGCCCGGTCGCCCTGCAGGGGATGCACCTCGAAGCTCACCCAGGGGCGCCCGTCCCGCTCGAAGGGAACGATGTTGGTGGCGTGGAGGGCGGAGGTGGCCGCACCGGAATCCACCCGGGCCTTGATCGCCGGCAGCCCGGCGTCCGGGAAGCTGCACCACTCCTCGCTACCCACGATGATCTTGCCGTCGACGCTGTCCATGGCTCAGGGGCGGGTGGCGTGGGACAGGCCCACGAACCGCCATGCTCGCCGGAGGTCCCAGGCTTGTCGACAGGACCCTTGACGGGGGCGAGGACGCCGGCGGCGCTCAGCGCCCGCGGCCTGACCCTGGCGAGAGCCGGCCCAGCAGCTGGTCGCACTTCTCCCGCCTGCCCAGGGTGGAGCCGTAGTCGCCGAAGAGAACCGCCATCGCCGGCATCGTCCAGGAGCCGGTGGCGCAGACATGGCGGTGCTGGAAATGGCCATCGACAACGATGGGATCGAACGGACCATCGGTGTGCCGTTCGATGGAATCCAGGGAGGCCAGGGCATGGCTGAAGCGCTCCCGGGGAACCACCACCACCGTCATGTCGTTCAGCGGGGCGACCTGCACCGCTGCGTTGCCGCTCCCCATGCCGATCTGCAGAACCCTCTCAACCTTGCAGGAAACCAGGGATCCTGTCGGTTCAGGCGGCGCCCGCGCCCGGCCCCTGCCGATCCTTCAGGCTGGGGGTTGGTTGCCGGCAACGCCCATGGCGAACAGGCCCTATCTGGTCGCTCTGGCCCTGCTGGAGCAGGAGGGAAAGCGGTCCCTGCCGCTGAACGGCAAGTCCCGCAGCGGCAGGCCCGGAGCGGCTGCCGAGGCCGAGGATCCCGGCGACGAGGGCCGCACCCTGGTGCTCGAACTGCTGCTGCGGGTCTGGCAGCGAAGCGAGGAGGGGGCCCTGCGCCGGGCCGCCGGGGATCAGAGCCTGCTGCTGGTGGAGCTGCCCCTGGAGGCGCTTCAGGAGGCCCTGCCCCGGCTGAAGGCCCGCTGGATCGGTGGCGGGGCGACCGCGGCGTTCCAGGCTGAACTGGCCGCCCTGGCGATCAGGGGCTGGAGTGTGGCCATCGCCCGGTACGCGCCGGTGGGCTTCAGCCCCTGGCCCTGAGGCCCGGGCCCGCTCGGCGCCGTGGCCGGCGGGGTGGCCGGCGGGATGGCCGGGGGCCCACAGAGCTCATCCACAAGGCGGAGATAGGCGACGGGATCCCGGCGGGCCATGACCCGGGCCTCCGCTTCCCGCCGCCAGCGGCCGGGGTCATAGAGCCGGGCCAGGTCGCGCTGGTCGTTGCGGGTCAGCCCCCGGTGCAGGGCGTCGTCGTCAAGCAGCGGCATCCCCCGAAGACAGCGGGACTGCACGGCATGCCAGCCTTCGTGCAGCAGGGTTTCGACCCGGTTGCCGCGGGGGCAGACCACGATCCTTCGGCTCTCGCGCAGGTAGAGCCCATGCAGGCCGCGTTCGGCGCAGCGGGGGTGGTCGCCGAGAACGGAGAAGCCGCGCTGTACAAAGGCGTCCACCAGCCGCTGCAGGGGCCAGCGCTCTGCCCGGGCGGCCTGGGGGAGAAGGGCCACAAGCACGAGGCTCGCGGCGGCAGGATGCAGCCAGGCCATGGTGGCTCGGGGTCAAAGATCAGAACGTATCCAGGCGACCCATCAGGATGTGGTGCCCTCCTTTCGTCTCCCAGGCATGACCTCCCCTCCCGCTCCTGCGGCCGACGAGCGGCTGGCAGCACTGCAGCAGGAGTTTGAGCACGAGGCCAGCTTCAACCAGGTGTTCGTCGTGCTCACGGTGGGCGCCACACTGATCGCCACCCTGGGCCTGCTGGCCAACAGCCCCGGGGTGGTGATCGGCGCCATGGTGGTGGCTCCCTGGATCATGCCGCTGCAGGCGATGGCCTTCGAGATCCTGCGGGGGCGGCTGCCGATGTTCCTGCGGGCCCTGCGCACCCTGCTGCTGGGCGTGGTGATCTGCGTGGTGCTGGCGATGGTGGTGGGCCGTCTGGTGGCCTTCCCCAGCTTCGGCAGCGAGGTGATGAACCGCACCAGCCCCAACCTGCTGGATCTGGGCGTGGC